>NZ_MZGS01000021.1 GCF_003111625.1 Methanobrevibacter thaueri
CAGAAAAAATAAAGAAATTATACAAGACCAAAAATGGAATTCTAACCTTTTTAGACTTCCAAATGCAAAACTGGACACAAAAACACATAAAAATTAAATAAGCCTATAAAATTTTACAGACTCAAAAAATTAAAAATAGTATTATTGGGTATTGAGGTTTAATTTCATACATTACTTAATACAAACAACAATAATTCTAGGACTGCATGCACACAGACAAGAATTGCTATTAATTCTAATATTTTAGATTCGTGTTAAATTGCCTCAATATCTATAAAAATTGCTTTTTATTTTATATTGTCTGGTGTTAACAAAATTATTAAAAAAATAAGAATAAATAAAGTTCAATTTAGTAAAAACTTTATCTTTATTAAATTTCAAAAGTGAGTGGCATATGATCACTTAACTCTAACCATTTATCTGCATCACCAATTTGTAAATCTTTAACTTTATCTGGTGATGAGAATACATGATCTAAATGAAATGGTTTATCTAATTTTCTATACCAGTAAAATGTAGCTATTGATTCTTCACCTTGCAGTTCACAATTCAAATAATGATATGTATCAACAAGTCCTTTCTCAGATAACCTTTCTGCCATTTCTAAAACATTTTTTCCATGACGTTTATCAGCTAGTCTAACATCACAGTTAAAATCACCGCAGATAATCATGTCTTCATTGAAGAATCCTGAATCCTTGTGTTCATCATAATATTTAGTAATTTCTTTAGGATAATGAAGTACCTTGCTTCCTTCCATATTTGGATTTGTCCAGATGCCTAAAAGATTAAAAGCATCATTAACAGTAACTGGTATGAAATATCTGAGTCCTTTATCATCCAATTCTATTAATTTTAATTTAATATTATCTTTAGCAAATATTCCAAGACCATAATATTGATTTTCACCAACCCAATAATAATTGGAAGCAAATTCACTATATTTTTTTGAATTAACTATTTCCGGATTTTCACATTCCTGAATTACATAAATATCAGCATTCTCTTCAAGAATAGCTGGAAACTTTTCACTGAATTTACCGTTGGCATTCCAAGTAACTATTTTCATAAATATTTTTCCCCTTATACAATTACTATTCAAATATTTTCTATATTGTCCAGAAGATTACAAATTAACTCTTTGATTTTATCAAATTTTTCTTCACCAGGAATCAATCCAAAAGCACCTACAGATTCGAATTCATTTTCATAATATATCCTATGATTTCTACCAGGATACAATACATATGCTCCAATTGTATTTGGAATTGCATCTTTATATGCATGCATTTTAACAATATCCTCATTTTTAAAGGTTTCAGAATCAACATACATTTTATACTTAGCATCAAAATGAATATAATATGTTTTATTATTTGCGTGAACTTCCAATGAATAATCTGGCCTTAATTGAACAGAATATGATTTATAATCATCATCACTTCTTTTAAATGTTTTATTATATAATAATTTTACATCATATCCTTTATAATTAAAAGTTTTACCTATTCCTTCACCTAATTTCAGTGACATTTTATCATCAGTGAATACAAATATGTCTTCAAAATTAACTTTCATATCACATATAATTTCCAAGATTTCAATTAGCTGGAAATAACACCAATATTCATATAATTCAAAGACTTTCTTTTCATGGCCTTTTAATTCATCAGACAGTTCTCTCCATTTTAATTTAAATCCAAATTCAAACATTAAGTAATAGGATAGAATATCTCTATAACCTTCCTTTTTCTGAAGTACTTGAGAATTCAACGGAATATAATTTAAACGGGAAATTTCCTTGAAATATTTTTGAGACAAATAATAATTCAATTCCTTTTTATATATCTTCAATTTATCAGATGCATAACCCTCATCAAGATCATTGAGAAGATGAATAATAAAATCATGAATCAATTCTAAAAAGTATTTATAGAATTTGTTTTCGGCAACATCAATTGTATCTTCATTTTTTGTTTCATTAATCCTTAATGGAATATCAGCATATAATTCTTCAGAATCAAGAATTGCATCAATTAAATCATTTGGATTAATATTTTGTGCAAAAGAAATTGGAACTTCTTCTTTAACATTTTCTAAAGTAGAATATAAATTTCTGGAAAGATATTCAATGATTGAAGGCAAATGCTCTTCCTGAAAAATATATTCCAAAATCATAAACTTTTCATAGGGGCTCTGATTATTATTTTCAAGAATGAATTCTTGATAGCTGGGTGAATTCAGTTCAAATATAATTCCAGAGGCATATTTTGATAAATCACCTATCATTTTAGGATAATGTTTATTGTAATTAAGTTTTCTGGACTGGACTTCGATTGGAAGCTTGAAAACACATTCCTCCTCATGATAAATGTCTAAGAAAGTCTTTCCAACATAACTGGAAAACTGCAGACTGCCTTTATAATTATTACTAAATTTGAATAAAGTCAATGGAGAATTATCTGGAAAATTATTAAGTGTTTTGAATACTTCAAGATTATCATAATCTGTTTCGAAGGAAATATCATATTTTAACTCTTCTAAAATACAAATGTTTGCAAACTCATTAGTTTTATTGTAAATAATAGGTATGTCTTGACTATAATTATATTTGATAGGGACATTATTCAATTCAATATTATCTAGATTAATAGTATTGTTTTGAGAATAATGACTTTCACTAGTTAATGTTATTGTCCCAACAGGAGTTGTTATTTTTACAGTTTGTTTCATTTTAAAACCTAATTAATAAAAGATACATACCTCTGTTTATCCAATACATCAATCATTTCTTCCAATTTTGCTTTTGAAGTTGGATAATCATCACAGGCTTGTAAAAGTTCGTTTAAAGTTTCTCCAATTACCTTTTGAGATCCGTGTAACTTTGGAAGCATCTTCTGTTTTATTTGTGCATCAAAATATCTTTTCCAGTTAGTCCAATTTTTTGGTTCATCTTCATATTTATATGCTGCAAGCATAAAACGGGTGATTTCATTAATTACTCTGAATCCAAAATCAAAACCTGCTTTTCTAAGGATGTTTTGAAATTTAAACATCTCATCTGAATATTCTTCCCAAAATTCATCATTATCAAATTGTTGTTCTAATTCTTGAATTGACATTTCCTGAATTGGTTTTCCCCAGATTTCTTGATCGATTAAAATATCTTCTAAATATCCAATATCTCCTTTAGGTTTTACCATATTGAATTTATTTGTCATATAATCCTTTGCCGAATAAGTTTTAAATTCAATGGTATTTGCTCTATCTAACACTTTAGGGGAAAACATATAAGTTGTCTCATCAACATTAACAGTTCCAATAATGAATAAATTAGGAGGTATTTCAAGTTCATCTTCTCCATGTAAAGGAATAGCTTCATTACTTTCAATTGCAGATAGGAAGTCTGCAAAATACCTTTCAACATGAGAAAGATTCATTTCATCGAGAATAAGGAAATGTGGATAAGATTTTTCTTGAGATTTTTCAATTAAATAATATGCTGGGGTGTATTGAGGTTCATTTTTAATAATATTAAAATAACCTAAAATATGTCTGTTTTCTGTCCAATTGGCGCCCACAGGAATAATTTTATAATTATCTTTTTCATTCAAATATTTTGCAAATAATTGTGAAAGCTTAGTTTTACCAGTTCCAGAATTACCGGTTAAAATTACAAATGGTTTGATCTTGAGAGACAATAAATAATTCTCAATAGTTTCTCTACTGAAATAGTAACCCTCATCTATCAAGTAGTCATAAAATGAATCATATTTTTTCTTTTCAAATAATTTATTAATATTTGCTAATTTTTGATTATCAATGATTTCTGTTAATGTTTTTATTGAAAAAGTATAGGGAGAATCCCAATTTCCATTATGCGTCCAAGTAACTTTTCTTAATTTATGATAAGGTTTATTTGTATCATACATATAATCTGATTCTACAATACCCCTGCCTATAATTGTTTTAGTTCCCTTTCTGACGAATATTACATCCCCAATTTTCATATCATGGACAAACTGCCAACAAGCAAGAGAATCATTAGTAGGATAAGTTTCATCGTCACGAATTTCTTGTAGTTTATGTGCTATTTCATCTTGAGAATTATACTGATTTAGATCACCAGTTCCACTATACCCAATTCCAACATCACCATTTTGACAAAATTCATCCCACCATCCTGCACCTTCGCCTGGTGAAATTAACCAATATCTAATTGATTCAGAACCTATTTCATTTTCTTTGGAGGTAGTGTCTTTAGGGAGCATATCTATATTAATTCTATCAGGTCTTTTAGACTTATCATAGTTTTCTAAAGCTTCAACTAATTCCTCCCTTAATGTGTTATAAAATACGCGTTTACCCTCTTGATTTCTTTTTCTGGCACCATAGAAAAATCTTGGAACCCATATCTCTTTTTCATCGTTGCCATATATTTCTGTTTTATTGAAACGCTCCTTTAATCTTTTTGACGTGTTAACGATATTTGAGTTGTAGGTTTTTTCATTAGGATATCCCAATTCTTCTCGTTTTTTAATAATATCATCATAAGATGCAGTATGATCTTCAAAGTTGTAATTTATCTCTAAAATATTAAGTGTTTTATTATCAATTAAATTTTCATCTTCTAATGCTTCAATCCATTCATCAACAGTTAAATACATGTTATCTGAATAATTGTCATAGATATAATCTTGAATTTTAATAATTTGTTTTAAATCATTTTTCAAAATTTCCTCTGAAGGAATATTGTCTTTTTCATAAAGTTTACATAAGATCATTCCACTTTTATGGATATCAGCAGTTTTAGATTTTGAATTTAAATCAAATGTTTCATCGAAATAATTAATATCAAATGGAGAATTTCCAAGTAATGCTTTAATGTGTATAGCTTTAGTTCTTAAATGTTCCGGAACAAATACTCCATACCTTTCTTCTAATTCTGCATAATTAAAAACTCTCAAAACCAAATATACTCCTGTCATATCAGCTTTAAAAAAATAACCGCTTGCAATGTTGTTATCATTATCTGGTTTGAATACTCCAATCCATGGAATTTCAGATAGTCTGCCAACTCCTGCAGATGCAGTAATCTTATAAGTAGAATCTTCAACTAAATCACTAACTTCATTTTTCAATGTTTGTTGGATGTGGTGAGCAATTGGCGCACTTGTATAGTCATTTTCTTCACGTGCTTCCAGATATTCCTCTAAAACTTTTTGAAAATCATCATTTAACATAAATATTCACCATTACTATTTATAATTAGTTTAAATAAAATCTCCTTTAGGTTTTGCTTCAATTCCTAATTTCTTATACATTCTTCTGGTTGCAGGATTGGATTCAATAGCTAAATATTTATCCCCATCATCTCCGTGTTGGGGTATGACTTCATTTTCCATCCAGTATTTCTTTAATGCAGGTGGTTGACGGCCGAAGTTCCAGAATGATTCATCCGGCTCAAAACCAGTTTTTTCTTTAAGGTCTCTAAGGATTTTATGAGATCTTCTGTAAGGACTTGCAGTTATTAAAATAACATAATTGTCTTTAATCAAATTAATTAAATCTGCTTCATATTTTTGGGATTTAATTTTTTTATCCAAAGGCATTGTTCTTATTTCTTTTGAGTTAGCTATTAACGTATAATTCAAATCCAGTAGAATTATTTTGTCTTTAGGAATTTCCAATTTGTCTTCACGGACGTCCTCTTCTTCCTCTTCTGTTTCAATTATTTTTATTCCGCATTGGTAACAGAATTCGTTATCGTTATTGTTTACTGTGCCACATACGGGGCATGAATTTAATTCCAATACAATCGGCGCATGGTCTGAACCCATTTGGTCTTTTAGGATATATGAGTCAGTCAAAGTATTATCAAAAGTGTTTGACACTAAAAAGTAATCAAATCTGTACCCTTTGTTTTCTTCTCTAAATCCTTTTCTGTTTGGCCACCATGAGAAATTGTCTCCTTCCGGATGGAACTTTCTGAATGCATCAACATACTTGGTTAATATTTCCTTAAACCATTCCTGCTCTTCAGGCAAGAACCCTGATTTGCCTTTGATATTCTTAGGATTTTTAGCATCAATCTCAGCAGATATTCTGTTGAAATCTCCACATATTATTGATGGCTTATTTGATTTGTAAACATATTTTGTGAACTCATCATAGAATCTGTATTTACGATCAAGCCTTTCAGGTGAGCTAGCACCGGATGGGCAATAAACATTATACAGATAAAAGTTTTCAAACTCCATTCTGATTACTCTTCCTTCAGCATCAAACTCCTTATCTCCAAAACCTTTCCTGACAGAAAGAGGTTCAACCTTTGTATAAACAGCAGTACCATAAAAATTGACCAGTTGAGAAGCAGGATAATTGTAAGAAATGTAATTTTCAATTTCCGGTATTTCAGTTGACTTTACTTCTTGAAGACATAATATGTCCGGGTCTTGAGCTATTATCTCTTCTAAAAAACCTTTTTCGATTATTGATTTGAATCCATTAACATTCCAGGATATGATCTTCATTGATATCACTCAATATAGTATTGTTGTTAATAACTTATGGTAGTTGATAAATTTATAATTAATGTGGAATGTCATTACCCGTTGCAATTATTGTTAACGACAATTTAAAAACAAAATAATGTCGTTTGTTGAGCTTCTTTTTTATTGTGTTTTGACCATCATTATGAAATATATTTTAATAAATCATTAATTTGAAATATTACAGGTAACATCTGAATAACAGTTAAGTTTTTGCCATTTAAATGAATTTTCAAATTTAATTTTCCGCAAAAAATAACTCTTTTTGTAGTGAAAAATAAGTATTTTACAATTACCATGTGCATAATGACAAAGTTGTTTTAAGATTTGTTTGAATGTTTCATTTAAATTCAATACCATCTAATTAATTCATATGGTTATTAATGCAACTCATAGAATAAATGTGCCTAAATTCAATTATTTTGATAGTTGATTTGCTGGAAAAAATAGTCGGAAAGTGGCAAAGCATGAAAAAATAAAAAAACAATATTGGCAGGACAAATTCGCCAAATCAATACGCAAAAAAGTATAAAAGTCAACAAATACAAATATAAAATTGCTTTATGCTTAATCAGCATACATAATCAATAGGAGGTGACAACATGGCAGAAACAAAAGAGTGGATCATTGCAATCGTAGGATACATCCTCGCATTAATATCTCCATTACTCGGTGTAATCGCTGGTGCAATAATCTACTTCACACAGAAGGAAAATCCGTTCCTCAGCAAGCATGGTAAATATATAATCATCGTTGCAGTTGCTGTATGGATTATAGGAATAATCCTCGTACTCGGAGGAATTGTACCATCATTAATATAGGCTAATTATACCTATACTTTTTTTATTTTTTTCTATTTTTACTATTTTAAGGAAAATTGAACCTATTCCAATTAATAACTTACCCTTTTTACACATAATTAAACTATCTTTAGCGAATTCACCATGTATGCTGTCTCGTTTGGATTGTCGGATGTGATGAACAGCTCAAGGTCATCCTTTTGAACATAGCTTCCGTACCTCTTAAATAGTATGAAATTAGCCTCATAGACCTTGACGCCGTCAACAATCTGGTAGGGACTTTTCATTTCCGCCTCTATTTCCTTTTGAAATCCCCTGACCTCAAAGTCAAGCATCTTGTCATATTCAAGGACATTTATCGAATAGGAATCACCGCCAACGATCTTGGTGTGACCCACCTTCACAATCTTGGCCGTGAAATTACTGCAGTTGGTTGTGCTTAAGCTGAATAGATTGAAGTCATACCTGCCGTTTTCGGGAAGGAAAACCTCATCGCCCGTGAAATCGCTGTGGATTTCACTGAAAAGGATTGGATTTAAAAGCATGAACGCCAGGCATGCCACCACCGTGACGGTGACAGTGCTTGTTATGAATGCCCTCATTTCACACACCTACATTGTACCTTAGCAGGTAGAAGTTCTTCAATGCCAAAAACGGGTCTCCCGTCATCAGATAGCTTGCCGCCATGAAAATAATTGCATGGGTTAAAACGATTATGCCCAGAAGGGCAAAAACCAGTTTAAACTGTTCGAATAAGTAAATGTTATCAACTCCTAATTGGTTTTTAGAAGCATTAATATAATGGTCTGGTTGAGTATATTAATGGCTGTGTACTAATATTGTGGTGAGGTTGTTTAAGTAGTTTTTGTTAATTATATCTTATATATGGTTATTTAATTTTAATCATGCCAAAAATAAAAATAATGGTGGGGTTATTGGTGGTTTTTAATTATTCAAAATCAGATGGATCATACTCCTCATCATCATAGTAGTATTCATCATCATAATAATACTCATCATCACTGGAAGCATCATCCACTCCATCAGAATAGCCCTGATTGTAAGCTGAATCAGAAGTTCCTGAAGCTTCACCTATGCAAACCCATTCTCCATTGGATTTCAATTGGTATAAATAATCATAATGCTCAACAACGTCTCCAACATGATAATAACCTACAATGCTTCCGTCATCAGCATAGAAAGGGTATGTCTTATCATTATTGGAAGTTGAGGCAGGTGCGCTTTCAGTGGCGTTTACAGTGTCATTTGACTGTTTTCCCTGTTTCCAGTGAATGCTGTTCAGGATATCAATCATTTCCTGCTGGTCGATTCCTATTATGAAAACACTTTGATTAACAGTATTATTATGCTTTATGCCTATAAACACTTCCTTAATATTTTTTTCATCATAATCAAAGCCCAACTGGTCACCCAGTTCCATGACGCTATTCTTATCAAGTTTGTACAATCCGTTATCCTGCTTGACACCACTGCCCACAATGGCATCGGATAAAACTTTTGAGGCCAATGCTCCAGCAAGAGTGTTGGTGTCTACACCTATTAATGTTGTGTTCTTGCCGGTCACATAAGTATTGCCAAGCTCATCACCTTTTTCGAGTTTAGTGCTTGCAGGCACTTGTATTGTGGTTCCGTTTTCAAATAATTCAACTGTTTTTACAGGTTCTTTCATTAAATGAATTGCGATTGCTCCTCCCAATGCAACAATTATTCCTATTAAACATATTATTATTATCTTATTCCTATTTTCCATATTAACTACCTTAAAATATTTTACATTAAAGAGTATATTACTCATAATATTTATATAATTTTATCCCATCTTATTAACACATTTAGTTAGATGCACCTACTAATCCGCACTTCCGCAGAAATGGAAAAATTTCACTCATAATATTCACAATATCTTCCAAAAGCGAGGGGATGTCCCAAACGGCAATAATACTCAACATATCCTCCCTCATCAAAATCGCCAACTATTCCAGCGGCACTGTCAAGAAATTCCTCATAACAATGCTGACAGCCCCAACCGCAATAGCCACCTCTTTTCCTTTCATTAACTTGCACTCTACGGTTCCTTTGATTTGCCTCTGCAATTCTGGCTTTCTTTTCCCTGCTCTCCTTTAACCTTTCCTCGGCCGCCTTTTTGATTTTCTGCTGCTCTTCTGCTTCCTTGGCCATTCTGGCCTTTTCCTCTTCATGCTTGATTTTGTGTTCGGCTATCAGCTGGTCGACCCTGGACTCAATATCCTCACTTCTAATCTGGCCGGATTCTATTTCCCTTTCAAGCTGGTCTCTGATGGCTCTTCCAACAACGCTGAAATCCAATCCGTTATAGTATAACTTATTGCCGAAACTCTTATGGTAAATGAATTTCCCGCCGATTACCCTTTTAAGCTCTCTTTTGGCTTTTTTCTTTTCCATTTCATCAGGCACTGAGGGATTGTCGGATTTGTCTATTCTGTTTCCGCAATTGGGGCAGAAATTATCATCCTTTCGCAACTTGTTCCCGCAATAGATACAAAAATTGTTCATGTTAAACCCTTCTTAACAATTAATTCTATAAATAAACCTCAGATTAATAATTTGTCCATTTACTCAATTTCAAATGGAGACATTTCTATATTAATTTATATTATAACTTGTGTTTAAATATTATTATTTCCAAAAATACACACAAGAGAAACGCATGCCAAGTTTGGCATAAAGGGATTTCATTTAATCAAGAGGTGATAAAACATGGCGAAATTTTGCCCTAATTGTGGCATAGGAGTAGATGAAGACTCAGAATTCTGTACAGAATGCGGAACAAATCTGAAAACAGCAGTCAAACCAAAATCCACAGATGGGAGAATAAAAATCAGCAATTTCATAGGTGAAAATGACAATATCAAGGTACTTGATGAGCAGGGCCCATTCAAAATCATTGAATATGAAAAGGACCTGAGCGTGACACCCCAGGAAGCGATTTACAAGTATTTTTCAAGCAAGATGAACGTGAGGCCAAGGCAATTGGTGGTTGACTTGAGCAAAACCCAGGGAATATATCTTCAGGCGGGAGCGATGCAATGGATGAGCGGTTCCAACAAGCTGTCATCAGGAATTAAGGGAATCGGCGATCTCGGTAAGAAATTCCTGAAGTCAACAGTTACCGGGGAGACCACCGTCAAGCCGGAATACAGCGGAGACGGATATCTTGTAACCGAACAGACCTACAAGCACCTCATCCTTCTTGACTTGAAGGACTGGAACCATAACCTGATGATTGATGACGGCCTGTTTTTGGCCGCTGAAAAATCGGTTAATCTCTCAGTCAAAAAAAGAACAAACCTGTCAAGTGCACTTGCAGCCGCCGAAGGACTGTTCAACACTGTTCTTCATGGAAACGGCCATGTTTGCCTTGAATCACGAATACCACTTAAGGAGCTGATCATCATTGAACTGGAAAACGATACCGTTTCAATCGACGGACCGATGGCAATAGCCTGGACAAGCGACCTTGAACTGACCGTTGAAAGGTCTGCAAAAACATTCGTTGGTTCTGCCGTTTCAGGTGAAGGCTTTGTGAACGTTTACCGTGGAACAGGTAAGATTTTGATGGCTCCATTGACAGGTCATCTCAAACTTAGGGATCTGCCAACATCAGACAAATGATTGTAGAAGCTTTAATGCTTTTACATTCTCCACTTCTATTTTTAAAGCACATCTTGTTAATTTTTTCATAAAAAAAGAAAAGAGATAAGATATCTCTGAATTTTAAACGATACTGTTTCGCAATGCCAATATAATAAGGAGAGACAAGCTCCCCAGGACATGCCATTGAATATCTATTCCTACTCAAATACATTCTTTGTGAATGTGTTCTGCAATTCAACATCCTCAACCAGGAGGTAATGTATCATTCCGTTTCCGGGTGAGTGGGCCTCGACTATCTTGCAGGTGATGTTGTTGTATGAAACGTCGGCAAGCTTGTCCTCAATGACAGGAAGCTTTAAGGCGTCGGTTTCGTTCATGACCAGATAGTCCCCGTTTGTCGGCAGGACAACATATCCCTCAAGGCCTTCCATCCAGTCCCTTGTGTCATTGTTGTTGTAGGTTACCTGATCGGAGTCCATGTTGCTCCAATCCTCCGCAGTGGACCTTGGGCTGATTGCATACACGTAGAATGATACGTTTTCAATTTCAAAGTCGTTTTCCTCGTCAACCGGAGAATCCTCACCCAGAAGACTTGTGAATATTCCGGCACTTACACTTGAAATGCTGAACATAAGTATTATGAAAACTATTAAAAAATATCTCTTTTTCATGATAACACTCCCTTAATTAAAGTTTTAAATGTATAAATTATTATACTTTTCGAAAAAACATTCAATTGTCGGCGCTATCCGATTAGAAGCCTGAGGTTTGCTACTGGAGTCTGTCTCAAGTGATAATCATCAAATGTTTTCTTGCAGTTCTCACCATAGATTTCAGGATGATCGTAGGTGAAGCAGTCATGCCCGTAAAAACCCTGAATATAATTCGGATTCTCCTTCAGCTCCTCTTCAACCCTTTGTCTCATCAGCTCCAATGCCTCTCCCTCATAATTTTCCAGAAAGAGTTCAACAACCCTCTTCTCATACTCCTTATAGGTCATGGGATAGTCTTCCTCATTCAAAGCCATGAAATCATCCCCCTAATCGAAGCCTCCTCCAAGAGTCATGTGCAGGAAATTGACCGGTATGGACTCGAGAAGATAATCCCCAAATACCTTTTTGCAGTTCTTACCATAGATTTCCGGATGGTCATAGCGAAAACAGCTTTCGGCATACAATCCCCTTATGAGATTGGGATCCTTCTTTAAGGCACACTCCAATCTGTCAGTGACAACTTCCCGTTTGCCCTTGGGATATGGATCAAGGAAGAGCTCAATCACCCTCTTTTCATACTCCTCATAATCCATTGGATATTTACTCATTTCAATCACACCCTCCTTTTTTAAGCCTGATTAATCCTTAAAGAATTCCCCTTCATCGCTCATTCCTATTGGGAAGGAGCATCTCTCATGCCATTCGGGAGTGTTCACCTCAGGAATCGGATCATTATCAGATGACTTAATGAATTGCTTCCTCAGTTTCTTAACCATCATCTCCTCAAGGTCTGTGGTGTTCTCAAAGGCCTCCACAAATCCGTCCGGCAGATGCAGGAGCACTATCTGTGTTTTTCCCTCATATGTGAATATGTCCAGTACCTTGAATTTGGAATTCCTGTTGGCGGTGTGCAGTCCCCAATCGGTTCCATGCTCAAACTGGGAGAGATCGGCCATGTACTGTGAGAGTATCAGGTACCTGTGGGTTGTTGTCATGCCTCCTATCTTATTGGTGGCATCAACGAATCCCCTTTCCATCAATATCTGGCCCGGCTCGTATTTGGCTGCAAGCTCTTCATTAAGGTTAACGTCACGGACGTATCTGGATGAGCCGTTGAGTATTGTCCTCACCACATTGTATTCCGGTGACTGAGGGTCCTCTGCAGGGTTCTTGTCATGCTGCACGTAAGGGTAGGCGTTCTTGAGGTATTCTGTATACTCCCAGTCAATCAAATCCTCGTTTTCGCATATCCTGCGTATCTCATCCCTGACCTCCATCAGGGCAAATCCGAAGAGGTTTTCCTCGCCTCCCCACTCATCATCTGAGATGTAAACCAGGGACTGGTCGCCGGTTGCCAATAGCTTTTTCTTCAAATCCTCATCCTGCATGATCTTGTAGTAGCAGGCATTGAGACAGACAGTGTATTTAAACTCCTCCCATCTGTCCTTTTCGCTTTCGGGAACCTCATAGTCTCTCAAGACCTCAATTTGAGTGTCAACGCTGTAATTTCCTGTAAACGATCCGTATCTTGAATACAACACCATGTGCTCAATTGACCTGAACATGTGTGTATCGTTTTGAAACTCCTTTTCATCGGACATGGTTATGAAGTCATTTACGATTCTCCAATCATCACCGATTTGTGAGTATTTAGGCTCTCCGTAGTCCCTCCACAGGAACCCCATGAGGACCTCCCTTGGTGAGTTGAATTTTCTCTTCTCGAACATCCAGTTCTGCGGCTGTGGAAACAGTTCATAAAATTCCCTTGTCCTTGGAGGTTCGTTCATACGGTAATCCTCGCCGTATCCCATTCTCCAGCCCATTGTGATTGCGGAGAATTGTGGGTATACCAGCCATCTTGGTGCAGCGTATTTTCCCTCGTCGCAGTATTCCTTTTCATTCATGATATAACCTCCCAATAATCATTCTATCACCCTTTTCATAGGCGAACTCAATTTGTTCCAGCATCTCGTTGTTTTTCCTAAACCACCCTTCAAATATCTCCTCGGGCGCCCTGTCCTCTGTGGTGAAAAGCGTAATCAATATCTCATCATAGAGTCTTCCCATATAGCATGACTTAACTTTTGTCATGTAAAGGCTGTCAAATCCCTTTTCGCTGAGTTTTGAAATCAAATCGTCAATGATTTCATCGCCGTTCAATGGAGACAGCCTGTCCTGTGTGAACTTGCAGAGCGGAATGTGAAAAACGTACTTCACGTCCAATACGGTCATTTTTATCACGGTTGAATTTAATGGTAGCATCAGTATAGTGATGGCTCCTGTAATAGTATATTGGGTGGAGGTTGTTAATAAATGTTGTTATTATTTTGTGTGTAAATCTTTTGAAAAGCAAATGAAATCCAACGTATATTACACTCCAAAATATTCCATTTAAACACTAGCAGACATTGGCCATAAGACTAATTCCTTTAATGACATGATTACTAAAAATATTAGATGAATATGAGAGTATCAAGTAATTGAATATTTGATTGAATCAGAAAAAGAATTTGAAAATGGAGAAGGAGTTCATTTTCTTCATTAACTCCACTTGATAGAATCTGGAAATGTTTAAATAATGACAGATACATAAATCTTATTTGAAAGATTGGAAGGTAAAAACCTCTTAGAGGTTCAGCCTACAAGTCCTTGTCGCCACAGGTGACGACTTTCCATAATTTATTATGGTCAATTAGGTGGCTGTAGGTTCTTCATTCTTCATATACTCTTTTTATACTTTTATTCTGAATTAAATCAATGAATTCACTATTGTTTCGTTCCACACTTTGAAAAATAGACCATGCTATTATATCAGCCATTTGCAAACCATTGTAATGAATTGAATTAGCATGTTTAATATCAACAGAAGCAGCACGAGTCATAACCTAACTTACCAAAAATCACCTATTCAACACCCATATATAGTCCTGTTGATTTTGCCATATACCTCTGTTTTGAATACTTCCACCCAAAATAATTCAAAAAGTTTTATATACGACCTGAACTCATGGTTAATACCATGACAACCATTATACCAGTAAATCAAAAATGTTCAGTTTGTGGTTACACATCACCACAAAAAGTGTTAGGAAGCACAAATTCCTGGGGATACCCCGACCTTGACTTCAGGCCGGCACCGATGCAGAGGGACACCATGTTCACATGGATAGTCGAATGCCCTAATTGCGGATACGTTGCAGGAAACCTGGAAAACGGATCAGAAATAAGAATTGATTTTGTGAAACGCGAAGGTTACCTAACATGTGACGGCAACGAGTTCATATCCGATGTCGCAAGAAGGTTCTACAGGAGATTCATGATTGAAAGGGAAATCGGCAACGATTATCAATGTTTCCTAAACCTCCATCGCTGCGCATGGTCATGCGACGACAACGAGGATCCTTTGGCCAGAGACATCAGAATGCTTGCAATGGAATATCTTGACAGGATTATTGACCTGGACACCAATGAAAGGGACGCTCTCCTTCTCATTAAGGCAGACTTCCTCAGAAGGACCTCACAGTTCGACAAGGTGATTGAGGAGTTCAAAGACATTACCTTTGATGATGAAAGGTACACTCAAATCATCAGATTCCAGATTTTGAAAGCTAGCGAAAGCGACAGCGACTGTTACACAGGAAAAGAAGTATTTGAGGAATAATTCTCATTTTTACTATTTTTTGAAAATTATAAACGACAGAAAGAGTGAGGTTTCAAAGACCACTACAGGAAATCCAATATTGCTGTTGCTAATCGGATGTGCGGTTGCAATATTTAAACGCGAGAAGTAATTAACATTACTTCTCAATTAAAATCTATTTTGCCTTTTACCGAATTGAAACACAACAACTCAACGTTTTTTGCACCGAAATAACATCCATTATCAAAGGTTATGAAATCAACAGGTTCAGGGCTGAAACATGCAAAATCATGACCGTCCAAAATGATATTCCTATCAGAATCATGAACACCAACTGATTTTAATATGTTCACTATATCAGAATAATTCTTTGTTCTTTGCGGAGTTAATTGCATGAACTCTTTTAAACAATCCTTATTCCCTTTTAAAATCAACACCATATCCATTAGACAGGCATCCACTGAATTTTTTATATCAAAAAATAGAATATTTGATTCAACACCAATATATTCATTCCAAAATGGTTCAATGGAACTTCTAGCATTTTCTAACTCCTTTCCATCATAATGAGATTTAACAAAAGCATACAAATCTGCACAGGAGTATAATTCCTGAGAAGGATTTTCCAAATATTTCTGCAAATCGTGAAAAAAACTTTTAAGATATTCTAATTTTTTGAAGTACATTTGATTAAATTCATTCAATACATTATCTGACCAGAAAAATTCCGAATATCTATTAAATACTTTTTTTGACATTGAATGCAATGAATTAATATGAAATATATAAGCAATAGGCACATTTGTATCACAGAATACTTTAAAAGTCATTTAAATCCCCTGCCAAATTATGTATTATTTTACTTAAAGTATCCTCATCGTACTGATTGCTTGGCTGGGCTAAATGCAAATAATAGAAATCCTGCATTTCACCGGAATACCTTATGAATTCCTCAAATTTTTCATCATAGTGTGAAGGCTCATGAATTTTAACATACAACAAGTCATCAAATGCATCAAACAAATCTGTGAAAAAACTTTCATAATCAATCAATTCATCAGGCCTATCAATCAAACGATAATACATTTCACAAATGGACATGTAAAGGTTTGATTCTTCATGATAGCCTTCTGCATCCAGTTTCCTGGCGAAATCAATATAAGAATCATAAAACTCTTCCTTAAGATTATTGTTGCATTGATTTTTCTTAATCAATGAGAATATTCTCAAAACCAGCTTCTTAAATTTTTCATATGCCTTTTGAGAGGCATTGCTTAATATTATTGGGATAGTCATTTGATCTACTTCATTAATCATTTTTTCAACTCACTTACGTGCGGTGTTAAGTTGGAAATTATATTTTTTCATGAAATGTCGTGTTAAACTTTAATTAATGATATGTATGACTCCAATATAAATATTTATGCTTATAAATCAAAGCAATATTACATATTCATACAATTTTTTCTTTATTAATGGCAAATCAAATTAAAAAAACATAAAAATAAAAATAAAGAAATATAAACTATTTTTTAAACCTTCTAGAATCCAATTTCATGTTCTTGTAGGCCAGGTCGCTGTCAGTCTCTCTCCATTCAAGGCCGGCTTTCAAGACCTTCTTTTTCAATACCTCAAGGGAATGTGACTTCAGCTCTGAGCCCCTGTAGTACCAGAAATCGTCCTTGAAATAGACATTCAAAAAACCAGTGTTATTATTCTTGTCGATTTCCAGTGACCTTTTGGCCAAATCATCATCAAGCTTACTCCATTTCAATCCATAGAGACTTACAAGGACTTCCAGTTCCTTCAGTGTCGGTGCCTTTAACGACTTTTCCCCGAATTGGTATTCCCAGCTCATGTCATCCAGCAGGTATACGTTCATGAACCCTGAAAACTTCATGGTTATAGTTTTGTCGCAATCAGTTAAAAAAATCTTCTAATTCCTTCAGAGCGAAGTATAGCTCATCTCTTTTGAAATGGTTTTCGGAAAGGTAATCGCATATCTCCTTGGATTCGTCCCTAAATCCAAGTTCATTCAGTATGATGGCCTGCTGCAGCTGGAATTTCTTGTCAATGTCAAGATATCCTCTGAATCTGTCATTTACAGGCAAATCGAGTTTGTATTCGCAATACCCCTGGCCAAAATAGGAGAAATCATTTCCTGATTTTTCAAAGCATTTCAGTGCATCACCGTATCTTTCAAGCTGCACAAGTGCGGATGCCTTCTTGTTCAGGAGCTTGGAGAGAATCTTGTCCTTGAACTTTGATGGGTTGGCCAGTGCCCTGTCATATGACTCAACCGCCTTTTCAAACTCTCCCTTGGCGAAGAGCTCGTCGCCCGCATAGATGTTCAGCTTCAGTTTTGGGAAACTGTCCCTCTCCTCATGGGACTTTTCCAAAAGAAGCTTGTAATAATCCCAATCTTCAAGGCTTTCATCGGCCTTAATGGCCCTTTTATAATATCTCAGTGACTTGACGAAGTGCCTTTGGCAGTAAAGCGCATGGGACTTGCCCATCAATGCCTCAGCATAATCTGGATCGTAATATAGAACCTCATCAAAATCATCAATGGCTCTTGGATACTTTTCGCTCGCCAAATGGCTGAAGGCCTCATCCAGAGTGTTCTTGATTTCAATTTCCTTGGTGATATGCTGTCCTAAAAATTCACTGTTGAGATTGTCCTCATCAATCCTTTTGATGAAAGGGTCATCTAAACTCATCCAGCTGGTTGACAATCCGTTGAAGGTGAACCTGACCTTGCCTGCTTCCTTTTCATAATGCAATTCATCGGGAATGTTTGAGAAAGTCATTGATATAATATTTGATGCTACTCAATAAAAAAAGTTATTGTGAATCCCTCTCAAGCTGACAGGTCAGTCCGTAAAACTCACACTCCCCGCAGTTGACGGGATGTCTTGCATAATCGTTTCTGGAGATGCTTTCAACCACCCCTTCAAGATAATTCTCAATGAAATCGCTTTCCCGGAATTCGATCTCATAGAGCTTCGCCTCATCGAGGACATACAATATCAGGTTTTCGACCTCAACGTCCATCCTGTCCTTGAGCGCAAGGGCATAATATCCCAAAAGCTCCATGTAGAACGAATGGTAGTTTCTCATGTTGTCCCTTGTGCGTATGAAGTGAACCAAACTCACACCGTCGCCGTCACGGACAATAAGGTCTATCACGCCATTTATGTCATAGCCCAACACCTCAAGGCTTACCTTGAATGCGGTTTCCACAACATCGAAGTTGCGTCCGTATTCCTTCCAGTATTCGGCGAAATTGTTGAAGAGCTCCCTGATATCCCTCTCACCGGATGCGAAGGAATATGACCTTATCACTTCCGAAACAAGGTATTCTATGCTTTCGCTGTCCCAATCGGTCATGAACCTGTCATTGTGAAGCCTGTTTATTATTACCCTTAGCTTTGAGTCGATGAACTTGTTGATGTTTTTGGGGTTCTTGAACTTGAGGTTGCTTTCAAGGTTATACTTGAGAGGACAGAAGAGATAGTCCTCAAGGACATCCTCAAACTCTATCTGGTTGAAGAGGTTTGTGTCCCTCACCATATGGGAGGTCACCTTCTTCATGTCAATGACATCGGTCGGCTCTATAGTTACCAGGTCATCCTCATAGTCCTTCAGGACCTTTGGAATGAATATTCCTGCCCTTGGAAGAACAACGGAAAGTATAAGCAGTTCCTCGGCACGTGTGTTTGCAACATAGACGACCCTTTCCTCCTCACGGTTGAACTCTTCCGCCTCCTTCTCCTCGCTGACCTTGTACTTGAGGAACCTGTTCGGTGTCGGATAGACGGGAGAGTTGTTGAAGAAATGATCCCTTCTCTGTGACGAAAATGTCAGCGGGAAGCTGCGGTCCTTGATTGATGCGGTGATGACAACGGGATATTCAAGTCCCTTTGCCTTGTGGACAGTCATTATGTGGACCTTCTGTGAGTTGTCCTCCTCCTCATTGATCGGACAGGAGTAGTACTTGAGTGAGCGGTAGAGGTAATTGAAAAGACCGTTGAGGTCGTACTTGCCCATTATGTTTTCATAGTCGGATATTATCTCGGATATCAGTGCAAGGTTCAATGCGGCCTTTTTGGCATCGAAATCCTTTCTGGAGAGCACCTCATCAGAATATCCTGTAATCTTTAAAAGCTCATAGTATATCTGCAGGGAGGTCATTCTAACCTCTTTTAGGGATGATTTGAGCTCGTTTAAATCCTCAAAGAAGTCAAGGTCATGCTCATCGGATATTCCTATTTCCCTCAGCTCCTCACGGCTGTATGAGCTGATGTCAATGCTTCCGACCCTTTTGAATATCTCGTCAAGGACATCATCGGAGTAGTCCCTCACAACGCTCATTATCGAATTCGGATTGGATGACTTGTCGATGGCCTCATAGTTTCCCTTGATGCTGACGACATTGGCATGATATGTGGTTTCTATGTCGTTCAATATGTCCATTGTCTTTGGGGAGAGCTTGAATACCTTGCTTGCCTCATAATACCTGTCGGTGAATGAGGAGAGGTTTATCCATTGGCCTCCATCACCATAATATGCAATGTTAGTTGGGTTGAAAGGCAGTATGTACCAAATCAGAGTCAGCACGGCCTTCACCTCATCCTGGTATATCAAATCATCGATTCCCTTGAGATAATATGGTATATTTTCCTTTCTAAACTCTTCAAGAATTTCCTTCTTGTCCTTATGGCTTCTGAAGAGGACGCAGACATCACTGTACTTTGAAATCTTTCCTGATGACATCAGGTTCCTGATAATATAGGCTATTCCACGGTATTCCTCTTCGGGACTGTTGTTCTCAAGCATATAGACTGGCATCTTTGGCTCATTCACCGTCTTCAGGTCCTTAGGCGCTGACCGCTTTTGCCTGATGTATTTCTCATTGAAATCAACTATCTCGGATGTTGAGCGGTAATTGTTGACTAGAATCTTGTTTTCGAACTCATCGCTTCCGGCATAATCGTTGAAGAATTTAGGGTTTGCGGCCCTGAAGGAGTATATGCTCTGGTCGGCGTCGCCTACAACGGTGTATGTGTCGGACACCCCTTTCAGGATTTCAAAAATCTGCATCTGCACCGCATCAGTGTCCTGAAACTCGTCAATCAGTACATTCCTGTATGGAATCCTCTTCAGATTGTCCTCATCGGAGAGTATCTCCAATGCCTTGATTAGAAGGTAGTTCTGGTCGCAGATGTGTTCCCTTTCCATAAGGTCAATCCAGTCATTGTAGGACCTTGCAATCTGAAGGTAGCGTGCCTTGTACTCATCGCATCTGAAGTCCAATCGCTTGATTTCCTTTTTTGAAGGGTGTTGTGTTTCAGGATGTGTGCTGTAGAATTCCTCAATGTATTTGAGGTATTCATCGGATGGCCTGTACTTTGATTCCAAATATTCCACCAAAGCTTCAGAGTCGACCTCGAAAAGCGCATATTCATCATACTTTTTAAGAACCTGTCCTGACTCGTAGTTTCTCAGGTATGCGGGGCCCTTGAAGCCAAGCTCATGCTTGTGCTTGTTGAAGAACAGATTGCGCTCGGATTCCCTTTTGAGCAGGTTATATGGAATGTCTGAAAATTCCCTGAGTATTGAGCGGCAGAAACTATGGATTGTGCTTATTCTCATCTTGTTTATCGTGTTCAAGTCAAGCTTTGTGTCCTTCTTGAAACGCTCGCGCAACTCATCTGCCGCCTTGTTTGTGAATGTGATTACCAGCACGGATTCGGGATCGGCACCCTCATCAAGAAGATAGCACACCCTTTCGATGATTACCCGTGTCTTTCCGGCTCCGGGACCTGCATTTATCACCAGGGGCTTGTCTGTGTACTCGACAGCCTCCCTTTGATATTCGTCAAGCTCGACTTCAGGTGGGATTTCACGCACGACACATCGGTTTGCCTTCCTGACCGCCTCGAAATTCAGCTTGCGTGCCAATGGGTTGCCTTCGGTGTCGAAGAGTCTCAGTGTCAGAATGTGATTCTTTATGAAGCAGTCGAGATTTTCACACATGAGGTCAAGTACCTTCTGCTTGTCATCACTATTGAGGTCTTCAACAGTTATCATGTCATCACCCACAAGACCTATCAGGTGGGGCGCTATTGAGTTGACCTCAAGGTTGTCGACTATCAGGTAGATGTCGTCATTTGTTATTTTCGGATTATGGCCGAGGAAGGTGAAGTCATACTCGTAGTCAACCTGCAAATATTCCTCAATTGCCTCAAAGTAATCGTCATAGATAGATGTGAACAATATTTTATGGACGCTTTTCATATCCATTTCATTTAATGATAAAGAGGTGTCATTAAACACATCGATAGTCAGCTCCAACTCCTGTTGTGTCTGCTTGTTGAACAAATCCAGTATGACCTTGGATGTGGCGATGGCTAAGTGGTACTTTCGAAGCACAATCAACTTTTCCATGACCATGCACAGGTCATACAGATTACCATATTTACTTTTCAGAAAAGTAAAAACACTACTCTCTCTCATTATACTCATTGAAACGTTTGGTTAAAAAAATATTGTCTACATCTTCAGGTTGTATCGAACCGTTTTCAATATCATCCCTGATTTCGGAAACTATGGTGTTCCCCTCACTCTTAGAAAGGCCCTTGAAGCTGACCAGCTTTGAAAATGAATCACCGCTTCCCTCAACCAAATACTCCAGATTGGATAATGCCTGAGCCTTCTTTTTTTCGCTTCTTTGCATGCAGCGATTCAGGAACGTCCTTTTGATGCCATTTCTGAACTCCTTGGCATCCAATATCTCGCTTTGAATGTCGAGAACAATCTCGACGATGTCCTGCTCAATCAGATTTGGGTGATTTCGATATGCCTTCTTGATTATCAGGGTGTCATAGGCACGGCCCCTGATCATGTTCAGATCCTTGAGATATGTAATCTGCTTTACTGAATTGTTGAAGTAATATATCAATAGTCTCTTGATTTCAAAATCGGGAATGTTGTCGCTTATGATTTTCGCCCGAACCTTCTCATAGATTAGATCGATATCCTCATCAAGAATGTCATATCTTGCCAAAAATTTGATGTAGAATTCATTGTCCCTTCTTATTAGATTTGATAAATAGGTTATCTTGGATTCCTTCTGGCGATTGGTGACGCTCCTTTTAAAGTAATCCTCCAAAGTGGAGACTATATTAACTGGCATTATCTTATTGTCCTCAATGTCCCTTTTCAAGTCCTCAATGATGACTTCGCAATCATTCAGACTCAGGTCATAGGAATACAGTAGATAATTGAAAAACGGGCTGTCATAATCCCCTATGATTTCATCCAATCTTTGAATATTAAACTCATTTATCATTGAAAGATATTTTGTTTTAGATATGATAAATAACTTGTGTAAAAAAACGAAAATGAATTATACCGAATAACCGGGTAAAAAAAGCAAAGGAGAAAATTAACAAAGGTGAATATGTGAATGTTTTTGAAAAAAACCCGGTTAAACGGCTGTCAACGTTAAATATCATTTAAATTTGTGATCTCTCCTAAAATATTGAATAACTGACATCATATCCCTTCTTGATTCCTGCATAGAACCATTCCAGAGAATGTATGAGGTGTTCCGGCAAATTGAACACCCTTGTGATGAAAGCCGGAAAAGAGACAGTTTTCCAATGGCAGTATATTGACTTGAACCTGGAAAGCTGCTCGTAGTAGATGTACCTTCTGCGCCTGCTCTGGTTGTGAAGCTCCTCAGACTGGATGTCGAAAATCCTCTTGATTTCCAGTCTCATGCGGTTCATCGCATCGTAACTGTCCAGGTCATTGAGATTGCCCCTGAAGGTCAATCTCGCAAACTTATTGATCATCTGATTTAATTTCCTTTCCCTATCGAAATAAATCTCTCTTTGTGTTAATTTCTTAGATCTTGACATGTTTCCTCCCTTTAATATTGTCAAATTGACTTAGAAATTCCCTTGCTAGAATGTCATCAAAGACGTACCAGATTCTGTTTTCATTTAAGACCAATTCCCTTAACTCGCAGATGGAATCAGCCTCAAGCACATGTCCGAATTCCTTATAAGTGAATCTTCCCCCAAGGAACTGAACCCTAAAAAGCCCCGTATCGTTTTCCTGATAGTTGACTTTCAGCTCCAAGGTCAGTATTTCCTCAAAAAAGCATAAAACTTCCCTTAATCCATAATCCCTGATTTGGGATAAGTCCAACACTCCATAGTCAATTTCCTCAAGTGTTTTTACACTTAAAAATTCCACAATTTCTTCCGAATATTTAATGAAATTAAACTCCATTTGAACCTCTTAAATTACTAACAGCCATAAAAGACATGTATCCAGCAGTAAACCCAAATACGTGCTTCTCTTATTGTCCCCCCTATGTAGTTTGTAGAATATTAACAGCAAAGAAAATATCACCAGCATAAACTGGATTGCAGTTATGACATTTGTTATCATTTTATCATCTCCTCCATGATTTCAATGACACGCTTATTCAAGGGATTGTCCAAGGACAGGAATTCCCTGTTGCCGTCGCTTGAGCCGAACTCGGCAAAATAGACCTCCCTTCCACAGCCATTGTCGATTGACGCTCCGAAAGTTGCCTTACCGTCCTTGATTTTTACGCCGAAATCGGCGAACTCAAAGACAAGGACATCATCGAAGCTGTCAGGTTCAAAATATTCCTCTTCTCCACCATACACCAGCTGAAATTGGGTCTTGCCCTTCTTTTCAACGGACATGGAAAACACAAGGCGAACGTATATTCCATCCTGATGGGATTTCCTCTCGAGAAACTCGAAGAAATCGTCATCCATTTCCTCATAGGTGTATTTCTCATCTGCCTTGCCCACATATGTAGGCATGCTGTTGTCGGCTGCTAGTTCATCCACATAGAAATGAAACTCCCTATTTCCAGCCACTGAGTGTTCGACAGTCTCTTTAACATTTACATTAATCTCTTGACTCTTTTGCATTATTATTCCTCTAAATGATGATAGTTATAGTTCAAACATAGCATATGCTACGATAAGCCATTTACATATGTTGATTTTGGTTGATTCGGCTGTCCCGGTATTGGACAACCATATTGGTCTAAAAGAACGCTGCACTCCCATATGCAGTTGATTTAACTTGTGGTGTCATTTTTTATCAGCCCCTTTTTAATGTCAAAAAGTTCGTATAGAGTCTTGATTACAATTTAATAATGATGGTTAATTTCCAATAATTTAAAGTGCATTAAAACATTACTTTCAGGATGTATATAAAGGTTTGGATTTTTCAGTTTATGATAGCGTCCGCTAAACAGTGATAAATAAATAAAAAAAAGTTTCGTTCGTAAAAAATTGCTCGCTAAAAAAATAAAAAAGTAACTAGATATGAAATCTAGTTATTTAATTTCCGTTTTTAATTAATCTTGTTTCTTCCTTGACCAGAAACAGCCGAATATTGCGAAAACAGCAACTAAAAGATATGCAATCGGATTACCGGTAGCATGCATTGCTGGGCCATGAACTGGATTTTCAGGTTCGGGAGTAGGTTCTGGAGTTGGATCAGGTTTAGGAGGTACAGGTTTAACCTTTTGAATAACTTTAACGGTAGCATTATCGTCATTGTTAGTTAAATCACTTTCATTGACGCTGCATGTAACGTTTGCGTTATTTGTAATCAAACCTGGATTAATTACTTTACATAAGATATCCAAAGTAACTTTTTCTCCTTTAGCTAAATTACCTATTGTCCAATTACCAGTTTTTGCATCGTATTTACCTTTTGAAGCGGAATAACCGATGTATTTTACGCCGGATGGCATGACATCACTGACCCAAACGCCTTTTGCAGGGCTTGGACCATGGTTGACCACTTCAATAATCCAGTGCATGTAATCGCCGACATAGTAAACTTTCTTATCTGATGATTTGATGAGTTCCAAATCACAGATTTCAAATGCTTCAGTGGTATTGTTAGCATGGTTGTTGGTTTTATTGGAATCCGGAGTGGATGAATTAACATCTACAGGATTTGTAATGTTTCCAACGCTCAATACTCTAGTCACAATTGTGAGTGTAACGGTTGAAGCATTGTCAAGCTTACCGATTGTCCAAATATTGGTGTTCTTGTCAAAAGTACCCTTAGTAGCAGTGTATGAAACTAACCTCAATGAATCTGGAATGTCTTCCAAGACCTTTACGTCTAAAGCTGCGCTAGGACCATGATTGATTACAATTATAGTCCAGGTCAAGTCTTCGCCAACATAAGCCTTCTTGGAGCTTACGAGTTTGATGATTTCCAAATCACAAACAGGATCTGCTTCAGTAGTGTTATTTGCCTTGTTGTTTGTTTCGTTACTGTCAGGAGTTGTTGAGTTAACTACAACAATGTTAGTTATGTTGCCTTCAACGAGAACTTGGGTCAATAATGTGATTGAAACAGGGCTGTTCACTTCTAAACTGCCGATGTTCCAGATTATTGTATTTCCATTCTGTTTGCAGTTTTCAGGCAATCCTAATACTTTAAGTCCGTTAGGCAAAGTGTCGTTTACTACAACGTTTTCAGCTGTGTTAGGACCTCTGTTTACAACAGTGATTGTCCATTCAACAATGTCGGTTACATTTACCATGGTTGCGTTTACGGATTTTGTAATTACCAAATCACAAATAGGATCGGCAACGGTAGTGTTGTTTGCAATATTATTGGATTCGTTGGAATCCGGAGTAGTGGAGTTTACAACTACAGTGTTCATAAAAGTACCGTTAGTCAAGACTTGAGTGACCAAAATAAGGAAAACAGGTGAGTTTATCCGTAACTCGTCCATCTTCCAAATCCTAGTTCTCTCATCAAAACTTCCCGCACTCGGTGTTGCACTAATGATTCTCAAACCATTAGGTAAAGTGTCATTTACCACAACGCCGAAGGCAGTTGATGGACCCTTATTAACTAAAGTTATATTCCATTCTACAGTGTCATTTGCATAAACACGGGTTGCGTTAACGTATTTATGGATTTCCAAATCACAAATCGGGTTTGCAACGGTGGTATTGTTCGCCTTATTGTTGGACTCATTTGAATCAGGAGTAGTAGTGTTTACGACCACGAAATTGGTGTTGTTGCCTTCGCGTGTAATCCTGGTAATGAATTTAAGAACAATCGGTTCGGCATTAGCAGCCAAATCGCCAAGTTTCCAAACAATATTATTACCGGTCTGTACACCGCCTCTTGGCAATTCACCAATAACAATTACGCCATCAGGCAAAGTATCATTAACAATAACATTAACAGCAGTGTTAGGACCATTATTTTTAACAGTAATAGTCCACTCAACAGTCTCATTAACAAAGATGCTTGTTGCATTGACCTCTTTGATAACAACCAAATCACAAATTTCTTTCACAGTAGTGTTGTTGTTTGCGGTTTTATTGTCAGTCTGATTGCTGGTTGCATTGACCATGTTGATTAAAGTGCCGTTCACTAAAGTCTTGAATACTAAAGTGAAGTTAGCGCTTGAACCAGGAGTCAAATTACCGTTATAAGTGAATACATTGCTTGAATTAGTCCATTTATGAGTCTCATCAATGAATTTGACCAATTCATATTCAGTGATTTTGTAATCCTCATAAACAGCAACATCAGTCAAGTTGCAGTCACCGGTATTGGTAACAACAATCACGAAAGTGACGTTTTCGCCGACAAACACGGTTTTATTCAATGCTAATTTCACAACAGTCATGTTTGGTTTGTAGACAGTAGTGTTATTGTTTGAAGTTTTGTTTTCAGTCTCATTGCTGGTTACATTGACCATGTTGATTAAAGTACCGTTCACTAAAGCTGTAAATTCAATAGTGAAGTTAGCGCTTGAACCAGGAGTCAAATTGCCATTAAATGAGAAGACATTACCATCTTTATTCCAAGAATTCTTGTTAGTGTAATCAACATATCTCAATTCGCTTGAATTGAAGATTTCAGTAACTTTAACATCAGTCAAGTTACAGTCACCAGTGTTTGTAACAACAATCATGAATCTAACTGTGTTGTTTACGAATACGACATTGTCCAAAGTAACTTTCTGAACAGTCATATTAGGTTTGTAAACAGTTGTAGTGTTGTTTCCTGTTTTGTTATCGGTTTCGTTAGAGGTAGCGTTAACAGTGTTGGTTAAAGTACCGTTCACCAATGCAGTAAATACAACAGTGAAATTAGTACTATTGCCTTTTGCCAAAGCACCATCATAAACGAATACAAAATCACCAGATCTTGTCCATTTACCAGTAACATCAACCATACGATTGAACTCTAACTCTTTGGAATCAAAGATCTCAGTAACGGTCACGTTATGTAAATCACAATCACCAGTGTTAGTAACAACAATCATGAAACTAACTGTGTTGTTCACGAAAACGACATTATCCAAAGTAACTTTCTGAACAGTCATATTAGGTTTGTAAACAGTTGTAGTGTTGTTTCCTGTTTTGTTATCGGTTTCGTTTGAAGTAACGTTAACAGTGTTGGTTAAAGTACCGTTCACCAATGCAGTAAATACAACAGTGAAATTAGTACTGTTACCTTTTGCCAAAGCACCATCATAAACGAATACAAAATCACCGGTTTTTGACCATTTACCAGTAACATCAACCATATCATTGAACTCCAATTCTTTGGAATTAAAGATCTCAGTTACGGTCACGTTATGTAAATCACAGTCACCAGTGTTAGTAACAACAATCATAAACCTTACAGTATTGTTCACGAATACAACATTGTCCAAAGTAACTTTTTGAACAGTCATGTTAGGACTGTAAACAGTAACATTAGCAGTATCATTAGTATAGTTTGTCACATTAGACCTAGCAGTTACATTGTTAACTAAAGTACCGTTAACCAATGCTTTAAAGTAAACAGTAAATGTTGCATTACCATTAACTTCAAGGTCTTTAGTATATTTGAATATAATATCATCATCACTGGACCAATCAGGACCAACAAATCTAATAAACTCAAACTCATTAGCATCGAAGATTTCAGTTACAGTCACATTACCTAAATCACAGTCACCAGTATTGGTTACAGTAATATTAAACGCAACAGTATCATTAACAATGACGAAATCTGTAGTGTTTAAACTTACTTTAACAACAGTCATATTAGGACTGTAAACAGTAACATTAGCAGTGTCATTAGTATCGTTTGTCACATTAGACCTAGCAGTAACATTGTTTACAAGAGTACCATTAGTTAAAGCCATGAAGTAAACAGTGAATGTGGCATTACCATTCAAACCAAGAGGTTTAAGATATTTAAATGTCACATTATCATCACTACTCCAATCAGCACCAACAAACCTGATAAACTTGAACTTGCTAGTGTCATAAGCTTCAGTAACATTCACATTACCTAAAACACAGTCACCAGTGTTAGTAACAGTAATATTAAACGCAACAGTATCATTAACAACAACGAAGTCTGTAATGTTTAAGTTTACTTTCTCAACAGTCATGTTAGGGCTGTAAACAGTAACATTTGCAGAACTGTTAGTTTCATTGGTTTCGTTAGATCTTGCGGTTACGTTATTGACCAAAGTACCATTAGTATTGGCAGTGAACCAAATTGTGAAAGTACTGTTTCCACCTTTTGCAAGAATTCCTTGATAAGTGAAAACATTGCCAGATTTGAACCAAATATCCTTATCGGAATGGTCCTTATAAGTCAATTCAGCAGGAATGTAACTTTCAGTAACAGTAACATTGTGTAAATCACTGGATCCTTTGTTGGTAACAGTAATATTAAACGCAACAGTATCATTAACAACAACGAAATCTGTTACATTCAATGAAACTTTTACAACTCCTAAACCAGGATTAGCAACAGTTACATTAGCGCTGCTGTTAGTTTCATTTGTTACATTGGATCTAGCGGTAACATTGTTTACAAGAGTTCCGTTAGTTAATGCCTGGAAGTAAATAGTGAATGTAGCATTACCGTTCAAACCAAGAGGTTTAAGGTATTTAAATGTCACATTATCATCACTACTCCAATCAGCACCAACAAACCTAATAAACTTAAATTCAGAAGGTTTGAAGAACTCAGACACAGTCACATTACCTAAATCACAGTCACCAGTGTTGGTTACAGTAATATTAAACGCAACAGTATCATTAACAACAACGAAATCTGTAATGTTTAAACTTACTTTAACAACAGTCATGTTAGGACTGTATACGGTTACATTTGCTGTGTCATTGGTACCATTAGTAACATTAGACCTAGCAGTAACATTGTTAACCAAAGTACCGTTAGTTAAAGCCTTGAAGTAAACAGTGAATGTAGCATTACCATTCAAACCAAGAGGTTTGAGATATTTAAATGTCACATTATCATCACTACTCCAATCAGCACCAACGAATCTGATAAACTTGAACTTGCTAGTGTCATAAGCTTCAGTCACATTAACACTACCTAAAACACAATCACCAGTATTGGTAACAGTAATATTAAACGCAACAGTATCATTAACAACAACAAAGTCGGTAATGTTTAAGCTAACTTTCTCAACAGTCATGTTAGGACTGTATACGGTTACATTTGCTGTGTCATTGGTATCATTAGTAACATTAGATCTTGCTGTAACATTGTTTACAAGAGTTCCGTTAGTTAAAGCTTGGAAGTAAACAGTGAATGTAGCATTACCATTCAAACCAAGAGGTTTAAGGTATTTAAATGTCACATTATCATCACTACTCCAATCATCACCAACAAACCTAATAAACTTAAATTCAGAAGGTTTGAAGAACTCAGTCACAGTCACATTACCTAAATCACAGTCCCCAGTGTTGGTTACAGTAATATTAAACGCAACAGTATCATTAACAACAACGAAATCAGTAACGTTTAAACTAACTTTAACAACAGTCATATTAGGACTGTAAACAGTAACATTAGCAGTATCATTAGTACCATTAGTCACATTAGACCTAGCAGTAACATTGTTTACAAGAGTTCCGTTAGTTAATGCCTGGAAGTAAACAGTGAATGTAGCATTACCGTTCAAACCAAGAGGTTTAAGGTATTTAAATGTCACATTATCATCACTACTCCAATCATCACCAACAAACCTAATAAACTTAAATTCAGAAGGTTTGAAGAACTCAGTTACAGTTACATTACCTAAATCACAGTCACCAGTGTTGGTTACAGTAATATTAAACGCAACAGTATCATTAACAATAACGAAATCTGTAATGTTTAAACTTACTTTAACAACAGTCATGTTAGGACTGTATACGGTTACATTTGCTGTGTCATTAGTACCATTAGTCACATTAGACCTAGCAGTAACATTGTTTACAAGAGTTCCGTTAGTTAAAGCTTGGAAGTAAACAGTGAATGTAGCATTACCGTTCAAACCAAGAGGTTTAAGGTATTTAAATGTCACATTATCATCACTACTCCAATCAGCACCAACAAACCTAATAAACTTAAATTCAGAAGGTTTGAAGAACTCAGTTACAGTTACATTACCTAAATCACAGTCACCAGTGTTGGTTACAGTAATATTAAACGCAACAGTATCATTAACAACAACGAAGTCTGTAATGTTTAAGTTTACTTTCTCAACAGTCATGTTAGGGCTGTAAACAGTAACATTTGCAGAACTGTTAGTTTCATTGGTTT
>NZ_MZGS01000022.1 GCF_003111625.1 Methanobrevibacter thaueri
TAGATTGCTTAGGACGCGAGTAGAAGACTTGTTTGATGGGGTAGGGATGTAAGCTTCGAGGTTTTTTTTCCGAGTTGTTGAGTCCGCTGCTTCCAACTGTTCGCTTGCATTATTTTAATTGTTAGTAGACTAGATATATTGAACTGATTCAAGTAATATGTAGTCTAATAATAATTTGGTTAGGTGTTAACAGTAAGGGTGAAAGTTGCACTAATTATAATTTATTTTTCATACTCATATGTAATAGGTAAGTATTGCGGTCATAGCATGGGGGTTATACCTGGTCTCGTTTCGATCCCAGTAGTGAAGTCCTTTTGTGTTTTGTTTGTGTACTATGGTTTTCTATGGGAATTTCATTTCGCTGCAAGCTTTCTCTATTACAATTATTCACTTCTATTTTTTTTTAACTGTTTTTTATATTACTTAAGAGCCCTATTGCATTATTTTGGTGATTTTTATGAATATTAAGGTTTTGGATACAACTTTGAGAGATGGAGAACAGACTCCTGGCGTTTCATTAACTTCCTTAGAAAAATTAAGGATTGCTACTAAACTTGATGAGATTGGTGTGGAATATATTGAAGCAGGTTCCGCAATTACTTCTGAAGGTGAAAGGGCGTCCATTAAAGAGATTACCTCACAAGGTTTTGGCGCTGAAATCTTAAGTTTCTCAAGACCGTTAACCGTTGACATTGATTATTGCCTTGATTGTGATGTGGATGGGGTCAATCTTGTTGTTCCAACTTCCGAATTGCATATTCATGATAAGTTGAACATTTCATGTGATGAGCTTATAGACTTGTCTAATGATGCAGTAGACTATTGTAAGGATCATGGTTTGGTCGTGGAGTTATCAGCCGAGGACGCTTCCAGAAGCAATGTCGATTTCTTGAGGAAGGTCTATTCAAATGCCATAGACCATGGCGCTGACAGGATTTGTGTTTGCGATACTGTAGGTATTCTCACACCGGATTCGTCACTGGATCTGTTTTCCAAACTCAACGATTTCTCCGTTCCGATAGCCTGTCATTGCCATAATGATTTCGGCCTTGCGGTTGCCAATACATTAGCTGCCCTTAAGGGTGGCGCAAGTGAAATACACACTACAATCAACGGTATTGGTGAAAGGGCGGGAAACACATCATTTGAAGAGTGTGTTGTCAGCATTAACAGATTGCTTCCTCAATTCTCAACCAATGTCAAAATAGATCAGATTTATGATATTTCCAAGCTGGTTGCAAGGTCCACAGGTGTTTATATTCAGCCTAACAAGGCAATTGTCGGTGAGAATGCTTTTGCTCATGAATCAGGAATTCATTCTGATGGAGTCATTAAGAACTCCGCTACTTACGAGGCAATAACCCCAGAACTGGTTGGTCGTAAACGCAAGTTCATCATTGGAAAGCATATGGGCACACATGGCCTTGACAACAGATTGAAGGAATTGGGCTTGAATGTAGATGATATTCAACTTAAGCAGATTTGTGATGACATCAAGGAGTTGGCGGATAAGGGCAAGACCGTCACTGACGTGGACTTGCAGGTAATTGCCGATAATGTCTTGCAAATCAACCATGAGGACAGAATCAAACTTGATGAGCTGACAATCGTTTCAGGAAATAAGGTCATGCCTACCGCTTCGGTTAAAATCACTGTTGATGATGTTGAGATTTTAAACGCCGGCGTTGGTTTGGGTCCGGTGGATGCGGCAATCAATGCCCTTAAGTCTGTGGATGCATTCAAGGACATTGACCTAATCGAGTATCACGTAGACTCTATCACAGGAGGTACCGATGCGTTCATTGATGTAATCATCAAACTTCAAAAGGAAGATAAGGTTGTTTCCGCCAGAGGTACCGAAGCAGACATTATCAATGCCAGTGTAAAGGCATACATCGCAGGTGTTAACAGGTTGTTAAGGGATTAATATGAATTTGGATAACATTCAAATATTAGGGTTCACTGCTTGCATAGATTCCGTTGGGAGCACTCTTGACAGGGTCAATTCCATCAAAAGGGATGATGAGATCATTCAGCTTTTAAATGCGGATTCAATCGCTTCTTCCAATCACATTATACACGGCGTCAATCAGGCGTTTTTGGCATTTGAGCGTGGGGAAAATCTGGCAAAGGACATCAGTGTGGAAATAGTATTAAGGTGTTCTGCCCAAAGGCAAATCTCAAAGGCTTTTGATTTGTTGGGTCTAAAGGAAGGTCAGATGAATCTTTGTGCGGTCTTAATTGATTGTGATGATTATTCCGTTGAACTGTCCGACATCTTCACTCGTGACGACAGTGTTTTGGAAGCCGACAGTTCCAGACTGATGGAAATCTACAATATCGGTGATGTTGAAATCGAGAACATGTCCATTGAAGAGGTAATCATAGACAGGATTACAAAACTTACAGTAGACTATTGACCTCATCGATTATTATGTCCAGGTTTTCTTTTTCTAGGCAGGCATAGTCAAGGTTCTTGATTTCTATGCATATTGCTTTTTGTTTTACACGGTTATAGTTGGGGCAGGTTGTTATAATTCCGCTTTTGTCAGTGGTCAATGTCTTCTTCAAGTCCCAACATATTGATTTTGAATTTTCATGTGGGATAATTACATTTATTCCCCTTTTATCTGCGTGCAATGTATTGGGTATGTGTTTTTTTACATGCTCTGTTGCATTTAATGAAACTTGTAGGTTTTTACTAACATTATCAATTTCATTATCTATACCACTACATATAATTTCAGTAGTTTTGCTTAATTTTTGAGGCAGTGATGTTCGCTTGAAAACATCATCGTCATCGGTCGCTATGAATCCTCCGCTTCCGACATTGATGATTTTTGGCGAACCTGTTGATGCAAGAATTATGTCGGACCTGCATCCCAATCTGTTTTCACTGTCACCGATGCCTGCTGATGCATCCTCAATTGTTGTTATGCTGTTGTCTTTGCAGTAGCTTACAATTGACCTGATGTCCTGCTCGGCGGTGTATCCTGCAAAACTTGTGAATATCAATGCGGAACCCTCACTGATTTCAAGCTCATCCAGATAATCGGTATTGATTAGCCCCGCGTCTGTTTTTAAGGTGACAATGTTCCTGTCTAAAAACTTGGCAATCTGCTTGAATCCGTGCCATCCGCCCTGATCCGGAATGATGATGTCTCCAGTGATTGCTGAAAGGGCAATAAAAATACTGTTGTTGCCGCTTGATGTCATCTTGACATGTTCCTTTGTTGTCAAGTCCCTAATTTTGGCAATGCAGCTTTCCTCAAAGTTCTTATCAACATTTCCTTTTGCCACTTCAGACATAATGTCCAATGTTTTCCGGCTTGGTCTTTTAAATCTAAACATTATTCTCACTTTTAAAGTACATGTCCAGGGTGGTCTGCTTTGTGTGAAGCATTTCATTAAGCAAGGTTCCCTGTTTTACATATCTGCTAATAGGTATCCTTAATTTTGTGCCGCTGTATTTAAGGGCATCCTGAAGGGTCTCGAACTCAAGGTAAGGCAGCATCATTGCCTCCTTGATGTTTTCCCTCACGTTAAACACGCCCAATGGAACGTATCCGTCATAGGCTTCCCTTAAAATCAGCAGTCCTGACTGTTTTTTGATTTTCAATAGATGATCCAAAACCGCCATTTTTGCAGTATAATAGCATCCTCCAACAATGGAATACTCTTTTTTGCCGCCGTTGGTTTCATAATCTGAAAATATCAACTCTTCATTTTTCATCAATTTGATGAATGCCTCATACCATTCGTATTGCCATTCTGTTGGGGTTAGGATAATTATATAGTAATTGTTCAATGCACCGAATTCATAAACCCTGTATGTGTCAAGGATTTCAAATTTTCTCACTTCTTTTAAAAACTCATCGGCAAGTGTGGAGTCGCATGCTGTGATGGACCAGCGTGTCGGAACCAGTTTACGGTTACTTTTAACTCCAATGGCTCCAACTGAAAACGCTTTTTGCATTGCAGTGAATGGAACGTCCTTGTTGTGGAGGTTCACAACTGCATCAACGGCCTTAAGGTCAGTGTCATAGAATGTTTTTTCAAGCTGCCTGTCCCATCTAACTGCATCGATGTCAAATTTCTCAATGGTTGCGCTTGGACCATGGGGCATGCTGTCCTCTGTTAACATTGATCCTCTTGGCCTTTTCTTGAATGTCGCTTCGCTGTCTATTGATTTGGATGCAAGTGAAATGTCCTGGAGCTTTTCGACAAAGGGATTTTCCAAATCATCAATCTTAATCAGCTGTTTTCCCCTGACGAGGTTCATTCTGTAATTGATGATTTCATCCTGTGTCTTGTTTTCTCCAATCCAGGATTCGGGGGAATCCATGATTGATGTGTCTCCCATTTGAGAGCTCATCATCGGTCCGGCATACACTTTGGGATAGGACCATCTTCCAATGAACACTGACGGTGGTGTTGTTCCCTCAAGGTTTTTTCCAACCTCAACGGATTTCATCTGGATTTGTTCTGTCAGTTTGGCGAGATAAGCGTTTTTTGTGGTTTTCATGGTTAATCTAAAAAAAGTAAAAAGAAAAATACTATTAATTAAAATAGCATTTAACAGAATTCGATAGTTGCTGGTGGTTTGTCACTAATTGAGAGTGCAACGTGTGTAACTTCAGAAATTTCAGAAGTGATTCTTTTTGAAATGGTTTGCACGACTTCCCAAGGAAGTTCTGCCACTGATGCGGTCATTGCATCAATTGAATTGACTATTCTAACCACTACAAGGTATCCGAAGTCTCTTTGGTCTCCTTTGACACCGGTAACTTTGGTATCGGTTAGGACAGCGAAGTATTGCCATACTTCCTTATCGATTCCAGCAGCCTCAACTTCATCACAAACAATCTTGTTTGCTTTTCTGCATATTTCAACGTTTTCTCTTGTAAGCGCACCAACCACACGTACTCCAAGACCAGGTCCTGGGAAAGGTTGTCTGTAAACGGTTGTTGCAGGCAATCCTAATTCGTCTCCGATTTCCCTTACTTCATCCTTGTATAGGTCACGGATTGGTTCGCATAATTCTAATTCCATTCCACTTGGAAGAACCAGGTTGTGGTGGGATTTGATTTGGCCTTTGGTTTCAATCCAATCAGGAGCAATTGTTCCTTGAACCAGGTATTTTGCTTCGTATTTGATTGCTTCTCTTTCAAAGACTTCAATGAATGTTTTTCCGATGATTTTTCTTTTTTCTTCAGGGTCATCCACACCTGCAAGGGCATCCATAAATTCATCTGAAGCATCAACAAATTTAAAGTTTAGCCTGTCTTTAAAAGTGTCGGTTACTTGTTCCACTTCACCTTCTCTTAAAAGACCGTGGTCAACGAAAATTGCGGTTAAGTTATCTCCGATAGCCTGTTGAACAAGAACAGAACATACTGAACTGTCCACTCCACCGGATAATGCGATAATTGCTTTTTCATCACCGATTTGGTCTTTTACTTTTTGAACTGCGTCTTCAATAAATTCCTTTGGACTTAACATTTTATTCCTCTTCTTCCTCTTCGTAATCTTCAATAATCTGTTTAATCATAGCTTCCAAGCCGTTGTCATTTCCTGATTCAATGGCTTCAAAGATATCATCAAATTTAACAAATTTTTCTAATTTAACTGATTTGGCACCAATACCGGATATTCTAAATCCATATTCCTCATCACCGATTGGAATGTTGACGTATTGTTTTTTCAAACCATCTTTAAATTCATTTGCCTTATCTCTTAAGTCATCTGCATTATCAATCATAATTAACACCTATTTTTGACAGATCTTATAAAAGTTTTTAAATATTATTTCACCTTTCGGAGTATGATGAACTTCAGGATGGAATTGGATTCCATAAACCTCATTATCTTTATGCTTGAAGGATTCCACGTCGCATAAAGTGGAACTTGCGAGAATCTCAAATTCTTCAGGGATTGTCTTCACTTCATCCTTGTGTGATGACCAGACATCCATTTCAGGAGCAAGTCCCTCAAATAAACCTTCATCATTGTCAATATTGATTTTAACCTGAGCATAACTTTCGGTGTCTGAAGTGGTGACTTCTCCACCGTATGCCTTAGCAATTAACTGGTGTCCAAGACAAATTCCTAAAATCGGAATGTCAAAGTGTTTGATGTATTCCTCACTGTTGCCTGCGCCTTCAAGGGAAGGTCCTCCTCCCAAAATCAATCCAATTGGGTTTTTTGATTCGATCTCTTCTATTGAAAGAGTGTTTGAAACCAATTCGGATGGAATATTGAGGTATTGCAAACTTCTTTGAATTCTATGGTTGTATTGTCCCTTGTTGTTAATTACTAATATTGTCATTTTATACTCCATTAAAATATACTGATATTATTTTTGGTTTTTTTATTTATTATAGTTTAGTAATATATGTGAAAATAAATGAAATCTTTCATAAAAAAAAGTAGAAAAAGTACCAATAATTTATATATTAAAAGTAATATATTTGAATTACATGGAACTTCAAGATTTGATATTTATTATAATCGCTATATTCGTAGCGGTATTGTTATTGAAAATATTTATGTGGTTATTGCCGGTATTTGTAGTTTTAATTATAGCATTCTTCATCTATATGTTCTTATCTGAACGTTATAATTAACTTAAATCGTGGTATGCTGAAGTTGCAGCCACTGCACCTTCTCCACATGCTACAACCCACTGTTTTAAACCAACGCAAACATCACCTATTGCATATACATAATCAACGTTTGTTTTCTGATCGGTGTCTATGATGATGTGGCCTGATTCGTCCAGTTCGACGCCTAATTGTTTTGCCAGTTCTGTATGCGGGATATAGCCGACGCTTATGAAAACCCCACTGGTTGGGTGTTCGGATAGCTCTCCGGTTTGGGTGTCTTTCAGAACAACTGATTCAACAAGCATTTCACCTTTTATCTCCTCGACAGTGGCATTTAGGATTGTGCTTATGCCCGCTTCTTTTATCTGGTCCTGAAGGTGTTTCTGGGCTCTGAACTCGTCTCTTCTATGGATTAAAGTGACGTTTGCACCCAGATTATTAAGGTATAGTGCCTCCTGAAGGGCGCTGTTTCCTCCGCCAACCATGACTATGTCCCTTCCCTGGAAGAAGAACCCGTCACAGGTTGCGCAGTAGCTCACGCCTTTTCCTTTAAATTCCTCTTCGCCTTTTGCATTCAGGTGTCTGTGTGAACTGCCGGTTGCAAGAATCACTGTTTTTGTTTTGTATTCATCTTTGGATGTTTTAACGGTAAAATGATATTCATCATCATCGGTTTTGATTATTTCAGTGACCTCTTCCATCTCATGCAGGTCGCAGTTCCTGATGGCCTGCGCTTTCATCTTTTCAATCAGTTCAAGGCCTGAAACGTTATCGAATCCCGGATAGTTTTCCATTTCAGGCACTTCACGACCCAATCCTCCGGCAAGGTCACGGTCGATTATCAGATTCCTTGTTCCCTGGCGGCCTGCATAAATCCCTGCGGTCAGGCCTCCGGGACCCGCTCCTATGATGATAATGTCATATTTCTCCATTGGATTACCTCTAAAAAAATGAAGAATTATAATAATTCTTCTATTGCTTTTTTAACATCGCCCAGGTCTTCAGTCGGTTCGAACCTGCGAACCACATTTCCCTGTCTGTCAACTAGAAACTTGGTGAAATTCCATTTTATGTCATTGCTGTCCTTGTAATGTCTGTCTTTTGCTTTCAACATCAATTTCAAGGCAGTGGCTCCTTTACCCTTGATGTCTGTAAATGGCTGTTCGTTTTTAAGGAATTCGAATAGCGGATCTGCATTTTCACCGTTGACATCAATCTTGTCGAAGATTGTGTATGGGACCAACCATTTGCTTCTGCAGACTTCTGTGATTTCTTCGGTTGTTCCAGGAGCCTGTCCTCCGAACTGGTTGCATGGGAAGTCAAGGATTTCAAAACCTTTTTCATTGAATTCTGAGTATATTTCGTTTAATTCTGTGTATTGTGGGGTAAAACCACATTTTGTTGCTGAGTTGACGATTAAAAGTACTTTGTCTTTGTATTGGCTTAATGAAACAGGGTTTCCGTCGCCGTCTTTTACTTCGAAATCATATATTGACATTTATGATACCTCTTTAAATTGGTTATTTATCAAATTAGTGAAAGAATACTCCGACCTCTTTTAGGTCGGAGATGAATTTCACAAAAAAGACACAGAGTCATTTTTTTCAAATATATATTTGAAAATTACTTTTCAAATCCTCTTTCACTTTATTTATATAATTCGTATATTCATATATTTTTTCATTGGTTGTTAGATGGTGTGTGTTTTATCATAATAATGCAAGAATACCTCGTTTTCTTTAAGTCGTGGATGAATTGCAAGTTGGGTATAATTTTTGTGAATTGTTATTTATTGGGTTTCATTTGTCATGATAATTGATTTTAATATTTTTTTTGTATGGGTATTTGTAATTCAGTGTACTTTCAGTTTTTTTTGGGGGCATTTATTTTTGTATTTTTTTTGATATGTATCACTTACAATGGAAAATTTGTAGTTTCATTTGTATTTCACGGGTGTTTATTTAATGTTTCTTGTTGTTTTTTAAACGTTTTTTAGTTGATTTTTGTGGGCGATATTACTTTTCAAATGCTCTCTGGGTATCTTTATATATTAATGGAGCATAAATTGTACTATTATGTGAAGATGGGTTAATAGTGTGGTGTTTTTTGTTATGGTGGATGTTAAAAAGGGAATTAAGGTTAAGATTTATCCTACTCAGGAGCAGAAGGATATGTTTCATAGGAATTTTGGTTGCTGTCGCAAGGCCCATAATGTCGTTCTTGACAAATACAATAAAATGCACAGTAAAGATTCCAACCTAAGACCAACATTTACTTTCTTAAATAAACTACTAAATGAAGCCAAGAGAGAATTTCCTTATTTGGAGGATGTAGAATCAACAAGTCTCCAACAGGAAATAAGAGACTTGGCTACATCATTTGATAATTTCTTTAAAAATCCATCACACTTCAATAAACCCCATTTTCACAAAAAGAAAACAAGTAAACTAGCATTCAGACAAACAATAAGACAAGACATTAGAATCATCCAAAAAAATAAAATGATTCTAAGAAAATATGGCAAAGTAAAATTCCACACAAGCCAAGAATACTTCCAAATACTAAACGACAAAAATACAAAATTCAACAATGTAACAATCTCCTTTGATGGAATAGACTACTTTGCAACATTCAACATTGATTTTGCTGAAGAAGAATGGGAACTAACAGGTAAAAATGTAGGTTGTGATATTAATTCAAATGTAAACGGCTGGCTGGTCACAAGCGATGAGGAAAAGGAATACTTTGACATTGACCATGAAAACCAAATGGTCAAATTAATCAACCGGATAATGGCCAAATGCACAAATGGAAGCAAAAAATGGAAAAAACAGAAAATCAGACTATTAAAATGGTATCATCAACGATCCAATAAACTTGACGATTACATAGAGAAACTTTCAACAGAAATGGTCAAAAAATATGATACCATAGTATTTGAGAAAAATTACTCAAAAATTAAAATATTGATTGGTGGCGAGCAAAACATGGTGTTTCCACTCACAAAATTCATAACTAAACTACAAGACAAATTCGCTAGGCACAAACCTCAAGCAGAAGGTGTAGTATTTGTAGATGCAAAATATACCAGTAAAAAATGTCATTTTTGCGGAAACATCAACCATGAATTAGATGTGAAAACACGAAAATGGAAATGTCCAAACTGCGGTGAAACACTAGATCGTGACATTAACGCCGCCATTAATATTTTGAACCGGTGGGACTACGGGAATAGCCTAGAAAACGCCAAATAAACAAGTGGCACAAAAAAACAAATCTAGGAATCCTCGACTTCTACAAAGTCGAGGTAGTTCAAAATAATGATTTGGATGGTATATAAAGGTATCTTTAAAAAAAATAAGAAAGGTAGAAGTTGAAAAACAACTTCTAGAATAATCCACTTTCTTCCAACTTGTTCTCAAAGTAGTGGGTTGCTTTGTCTGCTTTTTCCTTGATAATTATTGAAACAATGACAGTAACAATACCCAAAGCGAAAAGGATGATTAGGGCTGGTATGAAGTTGGACCAGATTAATCCTAATTGCGCTTCACGAATCAGTGTGATTGCATAGGTCATTGGCAGATATGGATTCAATATGTTGAAAATTGGGGACATAATTTCCACAGGATATATTCCTCCGGTTCCGGATATCTGTAAAACCAAAAGAACAATTGCAACCGCTTTTCCAACGTTTCCTAATGCGGAAACCAATGAGTATACGAGAATCATGAACACTCCCGATACGGTTAGGCATGACAGTATGAACATCGCCTCATTGGCAATGTAGATGCCTAAAATGTGGGCTCCGATTATTGTAACGCAAGATTGGAGCAGACCCATTATTAAGAATAGCACGGATTTACCAAAGTACATTTCAAGAGGGGTGTATTTGGTTCCTGTACTGGTACCTGGTTTTAGCATTGCACAAGTGATTAATGCACCAACCCACATGGACAATACAAGATAGAATGGGGAAACCTGTGATCCGTAATCAGGTGTTGGGAAGATTTCATGTCTGTCCAATTTGACAGGAGCGTAGAAGTAGTCTCCAAGTATTGTTTCGTTGATTCCTGTTATGTCTGCAAGGCTGTCTGCAGATGCACCAAGAGCGCCTGATGCGGCAAACAATGCTTGTGTAGCTGCATTTGAAAGCAATTGAGAACCTGCTGCTAAAGCAAGGGAACCTTCTGCCAGTTGCACGGAACCATCAGCCAAGTCACTTGCACCGCCTGCAACCTTGCTGGAACCATTGGCAAGTTTTGAGGAACCTTTGGCCAGGTCCACTGAACCGTCAGCCAACTTGCCAGCTCCATTGGCAACTTCTCCACTACCGTTTGCAAGCTCCACATTTCCGTTGACATAATCTTTGACAGGTCCGTCAGGGATTAATGATGGGTCAATGGCACTTTGGATTTCTTCAGAACCCTGTTCAACTTTACTTGCACCGTCTTTGACTGCAGTTGAACCTTTTTGCACGGCATCTGCACCGTTATTTACATCTTTTGCTCCTTTTTGTACCTGACTTGCTCCATCCTTAACCTGGCTTGCTCCGTCTTTAACCTGGTCGGCTCCTGAGGACACCTGGTCGGCTCCTGACGCTACCTGTGCCGAACCTGCAGCGAGCTGATTTCCACCACTGGCCAACTGATCTGCACCGGAGGCAAGTCCCTCTTGCAGTTCTCCAAGTTTGCCGTAGGCGGCAAGGTTGATAATCTCAACAATCTTTGCATTCAATGCATTATAAACGGCGTTTGAACCTGAATCGGTCAGTTTTGCCCCTACAGGATTTGCTTTCATATTCACTATATATTCAAGTTTTGCCTGTTTCGGGTTATCTCCTGTTATGGAGATAATATTTTTACTCAGGTTTTTCGGTATTATGATACCTGCATAATAATCGCCTTTGTAAACTCCATCACGAAGCTCATCTTCCGTTACAAAGGTCCACTTGAATTTATCATTGTCCTTTAAGTCTTTCACTAGTTCATTTCCGACATTAATCTTATTGCCATCAAATGTTGCTCCCTTATCGAGATTTGCAATTGCAAATTCCACCTGGCCGGTGTTTCCATACGGATCCCAACAGGCGTCGATATTTATGAGCGCATAAAGGGAAGGCAATATAATCAATCCGACTAAGATAATAGTTACAATAGGATTTGAGAATGCGGATTTGAAATCATTTCTAATTATTTCAAGAACTTTGTTAACGTTTCTTTCACCCATCTAATACCTCTTTGAATCAATCATTTGTTAGATAAACTTTTAACTATTATTAATTTATGGTTGATTAAACTTTTAAACTTTATGTAATGTAATTTATTTCAAATATTAGAAATCTATTTAATTAATGAGTAAAAAATCTTTAAGTAAAAAAAGAAATAGGGTTTATTTATGAAATTCAAAAAGAGTTTTTTAACGTTATGTATACTAATATTTTTATTTGGCATTGTTTGTGTCAGCGCAAGCGATATAAACGATACAATTACGGCGGAAGAAGAACCTCAAATCGTCGAACAGGCAGATGATGGTCTAATTGAGTCCGCACAAGAAGACTTGCTAAGTGAAGACGATGGAACATTCACCGCTCTGCAAAGACTGATTGACAACTCCGCCAAGGACTCAACAATCACATTGGATAAGGATTATGCCTATGATGAAGGATTCAGCACCAGGGGTATTGTAGTCGACAAGAACCTGACCATTGACGGTAACGGACATACCCTGGACGGATTGTCAAAATCCCGAATTTTTCTCATAAATGGAAAGGTAATCAATCCATACACAGTCACATTGAAGAACATCAAGTTCAAGAATGGTCACACTGACCTTTATGGAGGAGCAATATTTAATTTCGGTAATGCTGTAGTTGACAATTGTGAATTTTCAAACAACTATGCAAAGTATTGTGGTGGAGCAATAGGATCCATCGGTCTTTTTGAATACAAAAATTCCAAATTCAATGCGAACATTGCTGACGGTGACGGAGGAGCCATCTTCACATTATCAATAAGGGGGGCCCTGCCCTATTTAATCAATGAAACAATGGACGTTGGTATCCATAATTTCATGGATTATATAAGGAACAACTTCACCCTTCAATATGCGACAGAAAAGATAAGCAATTGCGTTTTCACAAATAATGTTGCTAAAGGAACAGGCGGTGGAGCAGTTTACGCATATGGAAACATTGATATCAAATCATCCAAATTCACTTCAAATTCCGGAGGATTGAAAGGTGGAGCAGTATTTGCAAATAAGGATTTGTTCATTTCAGGCTCAACATTCACAGGCAACAAGGTTTCCACATATGGTGGTGCAGTCTACTTCAAGTGCCATGATCTGAAGTCTGGAGTCCCAAAATACTACTCAAATTCAATAACCGGATGTGATTTCACCAAGAACACCGCAAGCAAAGGTGGAGCAATTTATGCATTCAGGACATCTTCCAGCGATACAACACACTGTGCCAAAGCGGTGAAATGTACATTCACAGCCAATAAGGCATCTGAGGGTAGGGACATTTATGGAGGAACCCATTTAAAATGTGTATTTAACTATTTGAAGCTAACCCTGAAAAAGGTTAAAGTCAAAAAATCCGCCAAAAAGCTTGTACTAACCGCAAAACTGACAAAAGGCAAAACCTTAATCAAAGGCAAAAAAATCACTTTCAAGTTCAAAGGTAAAACCTACAAGGCAAAAACCAATAAGAAAGGTATTGCAAAGGTCACCATTAAAAAATCAGTCTTGAAAAAGCTTAAAGTCGGTAAAAAGGTTAAATACCAAGCAAAATATGGCAAACTCACTAAAAAAGTAACTGTTAAAGTTAAAAAGTAATTGCTTCGGCGGTTACTTTTCTTTTTTTATTTTTTCAGATTACATCCAGCTATCTGAATGCTTAAAGGGCAGTTTCATATTTTCACTATTTTCTGTTTTCAAAGTAATCAATTTTTCATTCTGCTCACACTTTTGTTGCCGGTTGAATTAATTTCACAGTGCCATGTGCTAAATGTATGCAATAATTTTGTAGAAAGAGTTTTGCTAAAAAAATATTATAGTTATATATAAATATATTTGTGAATAAACTTTTAAGCATATCTTGAATGAATTGACTAAAAATTAATAGTTTCTAACAATTTATTCAAAAAATATTTTGTATGGGGAAAATATGAAGAAGGGAATATTAATTCTAACTATGCTTATTCTGGCCTTGTTCAGCGTGTCCTGCATATATGCAGCCGATGCAGATGATGCACTGGCGTCCAATGAAGATACAGCTGCAATAGAAATAGCACAAATCGATGATATAATTGTAAGTGATGAAATTCAAGCAGTTGAACAAAGCAATGATCAAGAACTTATTTTAGAAGATAATGATGTTAAGGAATTAGGTGCCGGTGAATACAATTATACTGACTTAAGAAATCAAATTGGCACTGGTGGAGATATAAACTTAGTTAAAGGCAATTACTATTATGTTGATGGCGACGGCGATACCATTGAAATTAGTACTTCAGGTGTAATTGATGGTAACGGTGCGGTAATTGACATGGCAGGATCAGCCATTCGGGCATTCAAGGTAAACACTTCCGGCGTAACGATTAAGAACATGACCATTAAGAATGCAAACTATGCCGGTATCGGCGGTGCCATTTATTTTAGCGGTGAGGGCATTGTAACGGATTGTAATTTTGTCAATGACTCTGCTTATGCTGGCGGTGCACTTTCTTTCGGCCAGTCTGGTACTGTGAAAAATTGTAATTTCACCGACAACAAGGCAACATCAAGGGATATATTAGTTGTTCCAGCAGTTGGCGGCGCTATTTACTTTGACCTGACAGGTACGGTGGAAAATTGTAATTTCACTAACAACAATGCAACATATTATGGTGGTGCAGTTTACTCCCGGAATCAATGTAATGTAACAAATTGTAATTTTACTAGCAACACTGCTAATTTTGGCGGTGCAGTTTGCTTCGATGAAACAGGTAATGTGTCAAATTGTAATTTTGCCGGTAACACTGCAACCGATAGTGGCGGTGCAGTTTACTCATGGAATCAATGTAATGTAACAAATTGTAATTTCACTAACAACAATGCATCTAACTTGGGCGGCGCTATTGTGATTTATTCGGCTAGTGTTGAAAATTGTAATTTTACTAACAACCAAGCAACTGGTGATGATAGTGAGGGTGGAGCAATTTACTTCCACAGTTCTGGCAGTGTGGAGAACTGTAACTTTACCAACAACTCCGCTTCAATGGGCGGTGCCGTTTACTTCAGCAGTCCAGACAGTGTTGCAAAACGCTGTGATTTTGCAGGCAACAATGCTATCGGCGATGGCGGTGCTGTCTATTTCGCTTCTGATGAATGCAGTGCAGAGAATTGTAATTTTACCAGCAACTCCGCTTTAAAGGGCGGTGCTGTTTACTTCAAGACTTCCGGCTACGCTATAAACTGTAGTTTCGCCTCCAACAATGTTTCCGGTGATGGGGGTGCGGTTTACGCAGGCAATGAAGGAATTATTATGGACTGTAATTTCACCGACAACTCCGCTTCCGGTGTTGGGGGCGCTGCCCGGATTTATGACGGATTGCTTATGGGTTGTAATTTCACAGGTAACACTGCTGTCGGTGATGGCGGTGCCGTTTTCTTTGCCGCTTTGGGGTCTGTAGGAGACTCCAGTTTTGCCTGCAACACCGGCCGCAGTGGAGGGGCTTTATGGGTTCTTTCAGGCATGGTTATGGGTTGTAATTTTGAGAAAAACAATGCCTCCGAAAATGGCGGTGCGGTCTTTTTTGACTCAGGCGATCTGGAAGAGTGTAACTTCACCGCAAACACCGCTTCCAATCACGGGGGCGCAATCTGCTTTGATGCATATGCCAATCCTACCAATTGCAGTTTCGCCGGCAACACAGCATTGATGGGCGGAGCCGCCTATTTCTCAGGGGGAGCAGCTGTCCATTACTGCAATTTCACAGGCAATATTGCATCCAACGGTTCTGCACTCTATTTTGAGTACACTCCAGAGAATAATTTTGTTCATGATTCAACTTTCCTAGAAAACACGGCGGATGCGCAAGCCATTGACATAATCAAAAATGATGACAACATCACGATTATCTTCACAGGAAATGACAACCTTCTCAATGCGATTTATTCCAGTGCTGATATCCGATTCACCAATGTGACCTATCTGGGCGCAGACGGAATCGTTGCAAACACAGGCACCTCCTCTCCGGCCAGGTCCAACAGGGAGGCAGGCCAGAACATAACTGTTGCAATCATTGTTGATGACAGGATTATTTTGGATGATGTAAAAATCACAGATGCCGAAGGCACAGTCGTCCTCTATCAAAGCATTGCAGGCAATTATGTGATTATTGCCCGCCACGATGAGAATTCATACTACACCAAGGCCGAAAGGATAGTGACAAACGTCGAGCATTACATCAACGTGACCTCAATTGAGGCCAACAACAGGACAGTGAACCTCACCGCCAAATCCAACATCTACGGTGAAGTCATGTCTGAAGTGCCACAATTCATCATCTCAAACGGCAATTCAGTCGCTGCAGTATATGCCGGCAACGGAACCTGGTGGGCTATATATACATTCGATGACTACAGTGCGTATAACGTCAGCGCATCCTATGCGGCGCTTGAAAACGTGAGCGTAGGCAATGCCACCATTGTCATCACCAGGGCCGATTCGACTTTGATTATCGACAATGTGGTCATGGAATATGGGGATTCGCTCAACCTTAGCGTAACGGCTGAAGGAGCCACAGGCATCACCGCAAGGATTGACGGTGAAGATGTTGGCGTTTCAGGATTTTCAATTATGATTTCGGGCCTGAATGTAGGCACACACACTCTGGAAGTGATGACGGTACCTGATGAAGACCACAATTCCGTAAGAAAGACTGCCAACATCACGGTCAGCAAACTCAAAACAGAGCTGGTTGCAGATTCAATAACCGTAATCTATAACACGGGTGGTGATTTGGCAATCACATTGAAGGACGTGTGCGGAAACCCTCTGGCCAATCAGATCCTGCTTGTTGATTTCAATGGCGAGAAAATCTATGACTTTACCGATTCGAACGGTACCATAAAAGTGCCTCTCAAGGGTCTTGCGGCAAACACATATTCTGCCCGAATAGTCTTTATGGGAAACGACGACTATAACGGGTCAGATGCCAACGCAACAGTCACCGTTAAAAAGGATGGCACCTCACTGTCTGCGGGTGCGGTAACTGCAGTCTATAATGTGAATAAGAATCTTGTGATTACCTTAAAAGACAGCCGTGGAAATCCTATTAAGGGAGCTTCTGTGACAGTTGATTTAAACGGTGCTAGGACATACTCCACCGATGCCAAGGGTCAGATTAAGGTGGCTGTCGGCAGTCTGGTTCCTAAAGTCTACACCGCTAAAATAGCCTTCAAGGGAAACGGCAACTACTTCAAATCAACAAAAGATGTTAAGGTGACTGTCAAAAAGGCAACACCAAAACTGGCAGCCAAAAACAAGAAGTTCAAAAAGTCCAAAAAGGTCAAGAAGTACACTGTAACCCTTAAAAGCAATGTGGGCAAGGCCATGAAGAAGGTGAAGGTCACCCTGAAAGTCAAGGGCAAAAAGGCAATCACTGTCAAAACCAACAATAAGGGTAAAGCCACCTTCAAAATCAAAAAGCTCACCAAAAAGGGCAAATACAAAGCGACAGTGACATACAAAGGCAATAAAAACTACAACAAGGTCACCAAGAAAGTTAAAATAACAATCAAGTAACTCGCTTCGGCAGTTACTTCACATTTTTTATTTTTTTCATTAATTCGTATAGATTTGCCGTTAACAATATACTTGTTTTCCAATATTCTTTGGGTATCTTAATTCAAGAGTGCCTGGCTCTCATGAAGAATTCTATGAATTGAAATTGCCAAAAGCAAAGAATATGGGCAGTTCACAGTACAGGGAATTGTATAAAAACTGCTGTGCTCATTTAGGGTTTGATCATATGATGTAGATGCAATAGCATCTATGTTCTTTCTTTTTTTTTATCAAGTTTCATTTTCAAATTATTATTTTCTTTATAATGGATATTTATTTATATTTATATTTACAGACTTTTAATCATATTTTGAATATTTTAAAACTGAAAATAACAGTTTACAACAATTTATTCAAAAGCCATTAATTTGAGGGGGATAATTATGAAGAAGGGAATATTTATTTTTATTTTGCTGATTCTGGCCTTGTTCAGTGTCTCCTGCGTATGTGCGGCAGATGTGGATGATGCGCTGGCAGCCAACGAGGATACGGGAGAAATTGAATTATCACATGGAATTGAAAGTGCAGATGACAATTTAGGGACAATCGAAGAACAAAAAGTAACACAAACGGATAATGAGGAAAAAACAGGTGCAACTGATGACGGAACGTTTGAAGCATTAAGGACTAAGATTGAGGGTGCATCTTCTGGAGATACAGTATATCTGGAAAACAATTATTCCTGTGAAGACTCATGGAGTAGGCATAGGGGAATTGATATTGACAAATCCAATTTGGTCATTGATGGTCAAGGCCATACAATCGATGCAAAACAAAAAACAAGAATTTTCGATGTTTATGCAGATAATGTGACCATAAAAAACATCAAATTCATAAACGCTAAATATGAAAATAGCGGTGGTGCTATCCAATTGTATGAAAGTGCTAATGGTAGTGTTTCTGGTTGTAGTTTTGTGAATTGTTCTACTGGTGATAGTGGTGGTGCTATCTGCTGGTATGACAGTCCTTATGGTAGTGTTTCTGGTTGTAGTTTTGTGAATTGTTCTGCTGGTCATGATGGTGGTGCTATCGAATGGTCTCATAGTGATAATGGTAGTGTTTCTGGTTGTAGTTTTGTGAATTGTTCTGCTGGTATCAATGGTGGTGCTGTCAACTGGTATAGCAGTGCTAATGGCAATATTTCTGATTGTGTTTTCATAAATAACACTGCTTCTGAAGGAAGAGCTATTAATATGTATAGTGGTTCTTCTGCTAGTTTGGACTGTAACTGGTTTGGAAATACAGCAGAAAACTACAAAACATCCCCTAATGCATATATTAGTGGTGCAGTTCCTGACAATTGGCTGTTTTTAAATGCCACTGTTAATCCTAATCCTATTTTAATTACAGAAACTGCAGACATCATCTTCAAATTATATTTATACAACGGCACTTCAGGAAACATAACCGATTACACTTCATTGGCTAAAGTCGATTTGACATTGAATTCTAACGGCAAACTCGATAAGAATGTCACTGGTCTTGATGAAAAGGTCACATTCACACCAACAAGTCTTGGAACTGGCAGTGTAACTGCAACAATAGGTGATGTGGCTTATACAACAACATTAACAGTCACAACTGACGGAACAACATTCTGGGATTTGAACCAGACAATAAATGGCAACACAAATGACACCATTACATTAGATAAGAATTATGCTTATAATCCTGCTTCTGATTCCGCTTTTATAGAGGGTATTGCGATAACTAGGCAGGTTACAATAAATGGTAATGGCCATACAATTGATGCTAAAGGCCAGGCACGTATCCTTTTGGTTATATGCGATAATGTAAATATTAATAATGTTACTTTTCTAAACGGTAAATTTAGTGGTCATGGAGGAGCAATATTCTTTGATAGTACTGGTAATGTGACAAATTGTAATTTTACTAACAACACTGTAACTGGAGATTACAGTTCTGGTGGTGCAATTTTCTTCGTGAATACTGGTACTGTGACAAATTGTAATTTTGTTGACAACACTGCAAACTATGAAAGTGGTGCTATTAGATTCAGTGGTTCAGGTACTGTGTCAAATTGTAATTTTACTGACAACTCTGCTACTGTAAATGGTGGTGCAGTTTACTTCCACAGTACTGGTAATGTGACAAATTGTAATTTTATTAATAACTCTGCTATATCTGGTGGTGCTATTTATTTCGTTGAGAATTCTAATGGTAATGTAAAAAATTGTAATTTTATTAATAACTCTGCTATATCTGGTGGTGCTATTTATTTCGCTGAGAGCTTTAAGGGTTATGTAACAAATTGTGATTTTACTAACAACACTGCAACAAAATTTGGGGGTGCTGTTTTCTTTTATAGAGATAGTACTGTTAAAAATTGTAATTTTACTAAGAACACTGCTTCCACAGATGGTGGTGGTGGTGCAATTTGGGTTTATTATGGTAAATTTAATGTAACAAATTGTAATTTTATTAATAACACTGCTGGTACTGAGGGTGGTGGTGCTCTCAACATGGTTTCAGGTAATGTAACAAATTGTAATTTTATTAATAACACTGCTGATACTAATGGTGGTGCTTTCTGGGTTCATTCAGCTAATGTAACAAATTGTAATTTTATTAATAACTCTGCTATATCTGGTGGGGCTACTAAATTTGAAGGTAGAAGTAATGTAGCAAATTGTAATTTTATTAATAACTCTGCTATATCTGGTGGGGCTATTAAATTTGAAGGTAGAGGTAATGTAACAAATTGTAATTTCACCGGCAATAAAGCAAATACAGGTTCTGCAATTTACTCCAGCAAGTTTGGATCATCATATGTTTCCAATTCTTGTTTCTTAAACAATAAAGCAAATGTTGAAACTTTAGATGTAGTTAAAAACGAAAATAATATTACCATTACATTTATGGGTCAGGATAACCTTTTAAATGCAATCTATTCAGAAAATAATGTTGAAGTCACCTTTAACAATGTGACTTATTGGGGTGCAAACGGCATTACAACTATCAGTTCCGCCAAATCCGGATCCAATAGGGAAGCCGGTCAAAACATAACAATCGGAATAGTTGTTAATGATGTCATTGTTTTAAATGAGGTTAAAGTCACAGATGAGAACGGTGCAATTGTTTTGGATATAAGTGTTGGTGGAAATTATTATATCAGTGCCCGCCATGATGAGGATTCATACTACACACAAGCCGAAACAATATTGACAAACATGAAATTCCACGTTAACGTAACCGAAACAGAAACCACAAATAAAACCGTAAACATAACTGCAAAATCTAATATCTTCAATGAGACTATGCCAGGTAAATTACTATTTATCTTACCAAACGGAACTCAGATTAATGCAACTTATGGTGCTAACGGTATCTGGTGGGCAGTACATACATTTGACGCTTACGGTGAATATCAAGTCAATGCAACCTATGTTGGATTGGATAATGTAACTGTTAACAATGCTACAATAACTGTAAACAAGATTAAAACAGAACTGTCAGGTAATGCAATAACTACAACCTACAACATCAACAAGGATTTGATTATCACATTGACTGACAGCAATGGCAATCCTTTGGCGGGTGAAAAGATAACAGTCAGCTTGAACGGTGCTAAAACATACACCACCGACAAGAACGGCCAGGTCAAGGTATCAACCAAGGGACTTGCTCCTAAAACTTACACTGCTAAGGTAACATTTAACGGCGATACCAACTATGACAAGTCAACTAAAGACATTAAGGTTACTGTCAAGAAGGCAACTCCTAAACTGACTGCCAAAAAGAAAACATTCAAATCCAGTGTCAAAACCAAAAAGTACACTGTTGTCTTAAAGGACAATACTGGCAAGGCAATCAAGAAGGCCAAAGTCACCCTGAAAGTCAAAGGCAAAACATATAAAGCCACTACAAACAGCAAAGGCAAAGCAGTCTTCAAGATTAAAAACCTAAAGAAAAAAGGCAAATACACTGCGGTCATAAAATTCAAAGGAAACAAATACTACAACAAGGCAACCAAAAAGGCTAAAATAAAAGTCATAGTTACTTTCAAAACTGTTTCTAAGGGAAGCAAGGACAAAGCAACAGTCAGGGAAATCCAACAAGCATTGAAAAACAATGGATATTACCTCACATATGACGGGCATTATTTAAAAATCGATGGAATCTATCACGGCTGCACAGAAAGATCAGTCAAGGAATTCCAACACGATAAACACTTGAAAGTGACTGGTAAAGTTGATGAAATAACAGCCAAAAAACTTGGAATAATTTAATTGAATGTAGTGCTTCTGCACTACAACTTTTTTATTTTTTCACCATAACTATAGCCATACAAATGCTCAAAGAGCACTTCATTTATTCACTATTTTCTTCTTCAAAACCTTGGTTATACGGCTTATGATTTCAATCTGCTCCAGCACTGGTTGCCGACGGAATTAATTTCATAATGTCATGTAGATGGACTTAAATATAAATTGAAAGTTATGTAAAAAGAGAGAGTATTGGTGTTTAAGTGACTAGTTTAAACACCATGTGTTTTTTCTAAGGAAAATTATATATTGGCAGATTTTTTTAATTTTCCGAACGACTTGTATCAAATTAGCAAATTGTGAGAAATCTAATTTAACACAAACTAATTTTGGAGAGAGTATTATTATTTAACTAATAATATGGAGTATTTTAGGCATGCCTAAATTTCAACTCTATTAATTACTTTGTCTGCATAGTATATAAAGCTTTCTATTTTTTAGGTATGCCTAAATTATTATTGATCTTCTGTAAACTTCAAATTTGTAGAAAAAAGAGTAAGATAAGATACTCCTTAGAGTATCCTTAGATTAATTTTTGAATTTCTTCACGGACGATTTTGTTTACAAGTCCGCCGTCCGCTTTTCCTTTGAGCTGCTTCATGCACATTCCCATCAATGGACCCATAGCGCCCATTTGACGTTCCTTAACCATTCCCTCATTGTTTGCAACAATTTCAGAAATTATATTGTGGACATCTTCCTCGCTCATCATGGTCAAATTGTTTTTCTCAGCGATTTCAGCTATGTCTACATCAGGTGTCTTGATGGTTTCAACAGCCAGTTTACGAACGCTGTCCTTAGCTATTTTGCCGTCAGCCAATAATGTGAATATTCCTTTGAAATGATCTAAAGTTAAGACATTAACATCATGCCCTTCCCTTTTGATTTCTCTAAGGTCATATGCAAGAAGTGAAGCTACAGGGGTTGCATCCACATCAACGTCAGCTAAAACGGCCTCAAACATGTCCGCCTCTTGCCTTTTAACCAATTGTGTTGCCAAATCTTCACTTAACTTGTACTCTTCAATGATTCTGGCCTGTTTGACGTCAGGCAATTCAGGCAAGTTGTTAGCTATCGGTTCGATTCTGTCTGAAGTGATCTTGAATAATGGAATGTCGGTTTCAAGATACATTCTGTTTGCAGTCGGAAGAGGTCTCATGTATTCAGTGTTGCCGTCATCCAATGCCTTACGGGTTTCTTCAACAACGCCCTCAAGACCTAAATTGGCTCTTCTTTTAACCTCTTCAAGCGCGGATATTGCAATATCCTCGTCATGAGCCACAATAATGAATGCGTCATCATCACCAATGTTTAGGAATTCGGTGACCTTATCAACCTCATCCTGTGTGATTCCATAAGCAGGCAATTCATCTGAGTGGAAAATGCCTGCAACGCCACGTTTTTTGGCATAGCTTGCAATTTCAGTACCGAATCTTCTTCCCGGCTGAACTTCACGACCGATCAATCCGTCGTAACCTTTCAACACGACCGCCTTGATGGTTTCGGCAGATTTCAAGATTTTTGACTCGGTATCCTCAAGCAATTCATCCAGGTCATGAATCTCTTCAAGCACTTCAGCGTTTCTAGCTTCGAGCTCTTTTTTAATGTCAATCAGTGCCAATTGTCTTGTGACTTCACGGTTAACGATTTCGGCCATTAAATCCAAGTCCTGAACACCCTTGATTTCCACACGTGCACCTTCGGCAATGGAAATGTTCAAGTCCTGTCTGATTGTACCAAGGCCTCTTTTAACGTTGGTGCTTCTTAGGATTTGACCAAGCATGTAGGCAACTTCCCTTACCTGGTCCGGATGGTGCATTGAAGGGTCTGTTGTGATTTCGGCTAATGGTATACCTAATCTGTCCAATCTGAATTCGGTAAATCCGTCCTTGGTTTCAACTCTTCTTGCGGCGTCCTCTTCAAGGCCTAAACTTTCAATGACAACCCTTCCGTATGGTGTGTCAAGATAGCCGTCGGTTGCAACCATACCTGTCCTTTGGAAACCACCGGTGTTACTTCCATCAATAACTTGTTTACGCATTGTATGGAATTCATCAACAATGTGCATGTTCATCAAGCATGCAATAGTGATACAAATGTCTAGAGCTTCCTCGTTTAGGCTGTGAGGTGGTTCATCATCGTTTTCAACAAGGCAGGTGTGCTTTGCAAAGTTTTCATACTTGAAGTTAAGTCCCCTCAAGGATTCCTGCAATGCCGCACGGTCGATTTCACCAAGCTCTGATTGGGTTGGCCTCAGTTTTCTTTGAATGAGTTCATCAAACTCATCGTCAACAAGCTCTGTTTTACATGGACAGAATAACTTATGCTCACTGTTCAATTGTTGGTGAATTTCAATTCCCATTTTTAATCCTAATTTCTCATAATCCATGCTATCACCCTAATTCAAGAAATCCTTAATTGTGGATTTTTCTCCAAATTCACCTGCAACGTTTGTTTGCATAATCTCTTTTACTTCTGCGTAATCGTCACTTTGACCCAATGCCCAGCATAACTTGACATATGTGGTCTCAGGAGTCATGTCAATTCCGGAAATCACTCCGACATCCAGTATGTTACGTCCTGTGGAGTAGACATTCATGTTTACTCTTCCGTAAAGGCATTGTGAGGTCATTATAACTGGGATATTTTCGTCCTGTGCCCTTTTGAATGAGTCAATCAGGTCATTTGGAACATGTCCGAGACCGGTTCCTTCAATGACAAGGCCCTTATATCCTTTATCAATGTGATATTCGATGTAGTCTTTGGAAATGCCAGGGAAACTTTTAATGAATCCTACCTTTTCCTCAATTGAGGTATTCAATTCAAGTTCATTGGCTCCGCGTTTGGTATAGTTATATTCAGGGTTTATGCTGACCTTCCTGTTTTGGATTTTAGCAATAGGCTGTGCATTGATGCTTCTGAAGGTGTCCCTTCTTGATGTGTGCATTTTCCTGACCTTTGTACCCTTATGTAAGTAGGTGTACTCGTCATTTAAACTTCCATGCATGCACACGCAGACTTCAGCCAAGTCTGATTTTGCTGCAATCACTGAATCGATAAGGTTGATGTTGGCGTCACTTGAAGGCCTGTCTGAACTTCTTTGAGCTCCGGTAATGATAATCGGAACAGGTGTTTTCAACATGAAACTCAATGCTGCGGATGTGTAGTGCATGGTATCGGTACCGTGAGCTATAACAACGCCGTCAGCGCCGTCTGATATGTCATTGGCTATCTCTTCGGCAGCCTTGACCCAGTATTCAGGTTTCATGTCTTCACTTAGGATATTGTATAGTGCCTTAACGTTGTAGTTGGCATAATCCAACAGTTCAGGATTGGCCTTTACCAAATCTGATGCGGTAAATGCAGGGTGTACGGCTCCTGTTCTGTAATCAATAACGGATGACACTGTACCTCCGGTTGAAACTATTGAAATGTTCTGCTTTGAATCATCATGAGGAATCTCGGTTTCGCCAAATCCGATTTTTGGCTTTTCCCCTTTCTCAATGAGTTCTGCGGTTGTGTTCTCAATGGCTACACCGATGTTGTAACCGCTTGACAATTTGATTACAAGATATCCGTCATCTGCATCCTCTGGCCTATCAAGCAAAATACCGGTATAAGAGATGTCCTCCTTGTTGACCTTGATCTTGTCCCCTATACCTAAACCATAATTCTCCATATAATTTTTAGCATTTTCTTTATAAGTCATCAAATCACGCTATGAGTTGTTTTTAATCCATTCGGCTCCAGCTTTTAAAACTTCAATGTTCACGTCAATGACTTTTGGTTTTGATGCAAACATTTCACGAATCGCATTTTCGTAGGATTCACGTTTTAAAACATCGCCTAATTCTGTTAATGCTCCTAAAAGGGCAGTGTTAGCGGTTCTTGCGTTTCCATGTTCTTCAGCAATATCCACACATGGCATTGCAATGACCTTCACGTCCCTATCGGTTTCAAATTCACCTATTTTAGAATCGTAAAGTATTACTCCGCCTTCTTTCACATCCTGTGAGAACTGTTCTAGGGAAGGCTTGTTTAAAGCAATAAGAATGTCAATATCGTCAACGACAGGAGTACCTATTGTCTCATTGGATATTACTACGGAACAGTTGGATTTTCCTCCCCTTTGTTCAGGTCCGTAGCTCGGATACCATGAAACGTGTTTTCCTTCAGCACAGGCCGCTTGAGCGATTGTAAGTCCTGCACTCAATACTCCCTGACCTCCAAATCCTGAAACCTTGATGCTTACAGGTTCCATTTCGTCATCGACATAACCTGAATCCTCGCTTCTTGTAACATTAAATATTTTATCCAGGGATTCGGTTGAAAAGTCACTTGCAGGTCTTTGAACAGGCTCTTTGGTGTACATGTTATTTCTGAAGTTTTTGACAGGGAATTCCTTTTCCATCTGCTCTTCAATGAATTTCTGTGCACTTGCAACGTCCTGTTTTAAGTTTGTAGGACAAGGTGATAGGACTTCAACAAATGAATAGCCTTTTCCCTCTTTTTGAATGGTTAATGCCTGTTTGATTGCGTATTTTGCAAGTCTGATTTTCAATGGGTTTGCAAGGGATACCCTTTCGATGAATACAGGTGCCTTCAATGTGTTGATCAATTCACACATGTGGGTTGGGTGTCCTGCATAGTCAGGATCCCTTCCGGTTTGGCAAGTTACGGTTTTTTCACCGATTAGAGTGGTTGGAGCCATTTGCCCACCAGTCATTCCGTAAACTGTGTTGTTCACGAAGAACACTGCCATCTTCTCTCCACGGTTGGCAGCCTGTAATGTTTCATTCAAACCGATTGAAGCTAGGTCCCCGTCTCCTTGGTAACTCATTACAATTGCATTGTCTTCAGCTCTTGAAATACCTGTGGCCACTGCAGGTGCCCTTCCGTGAGCGGTCTGGAAGTTTCCACAGTTGAAGTAGAAATATGCGTATACTGAACATCCAACTGGGGAGATCATTACGCAGCGTTCCTGTATTCCAAGCTCGTCCATACATTCAGCTATCAATTTATGTAATATTCCATGTCCACAACCTGCACAGTAGTGAGTAGATTGGATATTTGTTCCTTTTCTAGGATACTCTTCTAAAAGGGATTGTGGATTTCTACGTATTTGTAATTCATAATCTTTATCATTTAATTCTTTTTCACTCATTTTTCCACATCCTTTAGTCAATTATATTTGGACTGGCTTTCTCCTCACTTCTTTTGGATAAGTCTATGTCTTCATCTTCAACGCCGGCTATTTCATAAATCTTGGCAAGAATCTGTTTCAGTTCAATTAGATTACCACCCATCCTGTTGACAAGGTGAGTGTCCTCTTTTCTAAGGGCTGCAAACTGCACGTCAGCCAATAGCTGTCCGTTACTCATTTCGACTGAAATGAAACTTACTCCCTTATCGGATAGCTCCTTAATTCTGTCAACTGGGAAAGGATTTAATGTGATTGGTCTTAAAAGTCCAACTTTCAAGCCTTTTTCACGGCTTTTGTCAACCGCTGATCTTGCAATACGGCTACTGATACCGAATGAGACTAAAACAATGTCGGCATCGTCAACTTGGTATTCGTCAACTATGACCTCCTCAGCATCGATTTTAGCATATTTTTCCTGAAGTTTGTAGTTGAAGTCTTCCAAATCGTTAAAGTCATTAAAGATTGAAGTAATGAGATTGTCCATGGTTTCCTTTGAGCCTTTCACTGCCCATGGCTTGTCATTTTTCGGTTCAATTGCCTCTTCAGGGAACACTAAAGGTTCTGCCATCTGACCGAGGGTACCGTCAGCCAATACAACTACAGGGTTTCTCCATTTGTCTGCAAGTTCAAAGGCTTTCATGGTCAGGTCACACATTTCCTGAACGCTGTTTGGGGCTAAAACTATGTTCTTATAGTTTCCGTGGCCTCCACCTTTGACGATCTGATTGTAGTCCCCCTGTTCAGGTCCGATATTTCCAAGTCCAGGTCCTGCCCTCATGATATCAACAATAACGGCAGGCAATTCCGCACCAGCAAGGAATGTGAATCCTTCCTGCATTAAGCTAATACCAGGTCCTGATGAGGAGGTCATTACTCTGTGGCCGGTACCTGATGCACCATAAACCATATTGATTGATGCCTCTTCACTTTCAGCTTGAACAAAGTTTCTTCCAACCATTGGGAAGTATTTTGATGCTTCGTGTAGAATTTCACTTGCAGGAGTAATTGGGTATCCGAAGAAACAGTCACAACCTGCATACATTGCACCGATGACAACTGCGGTGTTTCCTTTTACCATTTGATTACTCATTTATTTTCCCCCTTTACCAGCTGCTTTTGCTTTAATCATTTTTGCAACTGAATCGTTTACAATCTTTTTATATTGATGTACTTCTAACGCTAACGGTTCCGGACATGTAAAGTAACAGTCTTTGCATCCGGTGCATCCGTTTCCACTATAATATGCAAATTGATATCCTGCATCGTTCATGTCATCTGATAGTAATATTGCATTTTGAGGACATCCGACTATACATCTCATACAGCCTTTGCATAGCTCTTTATTTATAACTGGATAAGATATCTCTTCTGTCATTTATATCATCTAATTTTTATTATCGTTTTCTCTGATTTCAACTCTTCTTATCTTACCACTGATTGTTTCCGGTATTTCATCGGTATATTCAATCATTCTAGGGTATTTATAAGGAGCTGTAACTCTTTTAACATGATTTTGTATATCTTTAGTAAGTTGTTCTGATGGTTCGAAGCCAGGTTGCAATATGATAGTTGCCTTTACGATTTGGCCTCTCACTTCATCAGGATAAGCGGTAATTGCACAGTTTGAAACTGCTTCGTGAGACAGTACGGCACTTTCCACTTCGTACGGTCCAATACGGTAACCTGAAGATTTGATGATGTCGTCGTTTCTTCCGACAAAGTGCACATATCCGTCTTCATCCACCCATGCGGTATCTCCGCAGTGATAATAACCATGATGGATTTGTTTTTTGTATTTTTCTTCATCATTCACGTAGTCTTTAAATAATCCAGGATTAGGACCATCATTCATTTTAAAACAAAGTTCTCCTTCATCTCCGATTTCAACTTTGTTGTGGTTTTCATCAAGTAAATGCAAATCGAATAATGGGGAAGGCTTTCCGATTGAACCAACCTTTGCATCAAGCCAAATGAATGTTCCGATGGATAAGGTGGTTTCAGTTTGTCCGAATCCCTCTTTAATTCTGAGTCCTGAAATGTCGTAGAATCTTTCTGAAACTTCAGGAGGTAACGGTTCCCCTGCAGTTGTAACGTATTTTAAGTTTGAAAGGTCATATCCATCAATGTTTTCTTTAATGATGAATCTGTAAATTGTTGGAGGGGCACAGAATGTATCCACTTTATTTTCAATGATTTTCTCAAGCAGTTTGATTCCGTTGAACCGGTCATAATCATAGATGAATACGCTGGTTCCAGCAATCCATTGGCCGTATAGGTTTCCCCATACCGCTTTACCCCATCCTGTATCCGCTGCGGTGTGGTGAATTCCATCCTCCACAACATTATGCCAATATTTTGCGGTTGGAATGTGACCTAAGGAGTAGGTATGCTTGTGTGATACCATTTTCGGAAGTCCGCTGGTTCCGGATGTGAAATAGATTAGGAATATCTCTTCAGCGTAGGTTTTGTCTTCTCCGGTTGGCCTTTCAAAAACAGGGCTTTCCTTTTCGATTGCCTCATTGAAGTTGATCCAACCGTCCCTGTCGGTTTCAATAGCCAATTTTTTCAAACTGATTCCTAATGATTCTTCAGCCGCCTCATAGTCAGGCAACAAGGTATCTTCTTCCACTGACACGACCATTTTCACATTCGCTTCCTTTATCCTGAAATCAATATCATGAAGCTTTAACATGTGTGTTCCAGGAATTGGTATTGCACCGATCTTATGCAATGCAACCATACAGAACCAGAATTCGTATCTGTTTTTGAGTGTGAGCATTACACAATCGCCTTTTTTAATTCCTAAGCTTTTAAATAAGTTTGCAGCTTTGTTTGAATACTCTTTCATCTCCTTGAATGTGAAGGTATGGTTTTCATCATGGTCATTGGTCCAGATTAATGCTATTTTTTCAGGGTCGATTTCAGCGTACTTGTCCACAACATCGAACCCGAAGTTGTAATCGTCATTGTATGTGAGTTTAAAGTTTTCAAAAAAGTCTTCATAAGAGTCAAAGTCAACTCTCTCTACAAAATCTCCTATTACTGATGTCATTAAAATTACTCCTGATAAATATTATATGATTACTGCTAAGAATTTAGCGGGTTTATCGTTAAGCGCTACCATTGCGTGTCTGTGTGCTGAATCAAAGAAGATGCAGTCTCCTTCGTTAAGCACGATTTCGTTGTTGTGTATATAAATTTTTAAGGAACCCTCCAGGACATAGTTGAATTCCTGTCCAGGGTGTGAGTTTAGTGAAGGCACAGGGTTCTTCTCAGGGTCAACCACTACAAGGAAGGTTTCGGCTTTTTTGTGAATGAAATTAGAACATAGGTTTTCGTGAGTATATTCCTTTCTTCTGTCCACTGAAACTCCCTTGTTTGCACGGGTGACGTCAAAGATGCTCATTCTGCTTTCTTCACCGGTTAATAATAATCCTAAATCAACTTTGAAAATGTGTGCAAGTTCGTATAAGAAACTTGCTGGAATGTCTACTTCAGCGTTCTCATATTGGATGTATGTTTCTTCATTAATGTTCAAATCGTCTGCAATCTCTTTAATAGTAATATCTGATAGTTCTCTCAGTTCTCTAATTCTGTCTCCAATATCTTTATTGTATTCATTCATTTATTACACCTAATTTTTCTAATTGATTTTGATATTATAATTAAATATTATAACATATTATAAATTTTGATTTTGAAGTTATTTAAATCTTATTAAAAATCGTTATAATTCGTTATAAATTTGCTGAACGAAATTTTTTTAGATTGTACATTTTTGTGACAATATAGGAAAGTTTTAAATACTTCAAACAATAATTCTAATTTATTAATAAAGAGGAGATTATAAGATGTCATCTAGTGAGATTGGTACTAATGTGGTTTTCAAAAAACAGTTAGGCCTTAATTATGAAATCGACCAAAAATACGTTGGTCTAAAAATGAAGGAAAATAACATTTTATCTTTTAATTTCAGAGTTCCTGGAGCTTTAAAAGACGAGGTTGAAGCTTACTTTAAAAGATTTAAATTAGGTGAACCAATTCTAGTGGACATTGGTGGAACCGGAGACATCAAATGTGATTTTAAAGGCGTTTCACCGGTGCTTAAAAACAAGGATGAATTTGACCAATACTTCATCTCAGCCACTCTGCAAGAGGATAAACATTATGATCCTTTAGAAGAGGAAAAATGCGAAACCTGTAGTGGATGTGGATTCCACTAACATTAACTTTTTTTTTAACTATAAATTTTTTTAATGGCTTGTGTTTCTTTAATTATATATTTGGCCAACAGGACAGTTGCAATTATTGTAATGATTAATGAAGGAACAATCCAAGGCAATTGGGTCATATAAATGTCAAAACTAGTTATTTCCATAATTGTCGCAACCACGTTATTGATGAAATGGACACTCATTGGAATCAGGATATTGTCAGTTTTCAAATATAGGATGCACATGCAGACTCCAAATAGAAATGCGCTGGTAATTCCGCCCGGTTCATGGCCGATTGCAAAAATGAATGATGAGATAATCATTGCAGGAACAATTCCTGTTCGGATTTTTAATCTGTTAAACAGCACGCCTCTGAATGCCAATTCTTCAACAATGGGTGCAAAAATAATTGCGGTGATTGAATCAAGAATCCAGACACTTGAATCAATATTGGCGGTATCTATATCCCACATTGGAACCCAATTAGGATCCCCGAATCCAATAAAGATGTCTAATGCGGAAATCAGGAGCACGAATAGGCCTGCAAACAATATGTTGAGAAGGAAAACATACAATATTTCCTTTTTAACATCATCCTTAAACAGATTATCAAAATTCTTTTCAAGACCTCGTGTGCCTCGCAATGCCCAAATGAAGAGCAATAATACAATTAGCATAAATAGAATCATGAATAGCTCGCCATCATCAAAAACCGGGAATATTGCTGTTAGGACCCCAGTGATGATGAATGTCAATATTATTCCAACAATCAATTCCCTTATTCTTATTGTTCTCAATCGAACATTGAAGTCAATGACGCTTTTATCCATAATATCCTCCATTAAAGAATGCTTTTAAACCAATCAACGGTTTCCATTAAGTTCTCTTCAAACTTGTCTGAATTGATTGTCAATCCTATTTTTTCCATATTGCTAACGTTCGCCAGGGAATGCCTGATGTCCCCTAAACGTCCAGGACAGTATTTCGCTTCAACATCGCTTCCGAGGGAATTTCTGATAATCTCATATAGCTGGTTTATTGTCAGCTTCTCGCCTGAAGCGACATTGATGACTCCATTAAAATCTGATTCGCAGGCCCTGATGTTTGCATTTACAACATCGCCAATGTAGACAAAATCCCTGCTCTGTTCCCCATCTCCGTAAATGAGTGGTGTTTCCCCTTCAAGAATTGCTGAGATGAAGTTTGGTATAACTGCGGCATATTGGGAATTCTTGTCCTGCTTAGGTCCGAATATGTTAAAGTATCTCAATGCGACATAGTCAAGCCCGTAGTCTTCATGGAATGTCTTCAGGTAAAGTTCGCAGCCTGCCTTTGATGCTGCATAGGGGGAAGCGGGCATCAAAGTTTCGCTTTCCTTCAGAGGCAGGTTTTTATTGTCTCCGTATACTGAAGAGGAAGATGCAAAGATGACCTTTTTAACATCGTTCTTAATTGCTGCGTTCAAAAGCCTGACGGTTGCGTCAAGATTTATCTCATAGCATTCCAGAGGCTTTTCAATGCTTAACTGCACATTTGCCATTGCGGCAAAATGAAATATGTAATCAATATTTTCGGTGACCTCATCGAAGTTGACCTTTCGGATATCCTCATTTATTACTTTCAGGTTTTCATGGTCGGGATTGTCAATATTGTCAATATTTCCTGTGGAGAAATTATCAACTATTACAATATTGTTTTTGTTTATTAGTTCATTAACAGTGTGAGAACCTATAAATCCTGCTCCACCAGTTATCAAAAGGTTTTTATTGTTCATTAAGCCACCATTTAATTATTAAGCTTACATTAAAGCAATTATATATTATTTTTAAGTAACAATATTTATATATTTTTATATATAATAATTATATTATAAGAGGAGTCTAATAATATGTTTAATTTGATGGATAGTACCCTATTATTTGCTTCTTACGGCAGCTATTTGGGACATAGCAATATAAGTATAGGCGCATTTGACATTGTGTTAGCTTATATTGTGGCTATTGTTTGCGCCATTGCGGTCGCTTTAGTTTTAAAACTCCCATTATTGCCTAGCAAACCATATAGGTATTCTTTTGATGTAAGTGCACTATATCCTACTCCAATAATAGCTATTGGTATTCTGTCTTTATTTTTAGTTTTGGATTATACATTCATGTATAACGGTTTGGTTTTAGCTGTTGTTGTCGGTGTTTTATCTGCATTATTTGTGAAATATTTATTTGATTTTGTATTTCCAAAGCCTCTTGATGAAAATACAGGAGAGGATATTGATGAATGAGGTAATTGGAATAGTAATTGCCGCAATTCTTTGTTGGTTGAATTTTGTAATAGTAGATACATATTTCGGACTTCCCGAGCAGCCTGGCGTTAGAGGGGCCAGTATTGTAGGTAAAGACATTGAGAAAAGAGGGGGAGATATTGCTGGTGGATTCTTCCAAGGAAACGTTTTATGTTCTCCGGACGCATCTGCTGGTACATTATTAGCTTCTATTGGATACTTGCTTTTAGGAATTCCTGGAGGGATAATTGCAGCATTTTTCGTATTCATCGGAAATAGGTTATGTGCTGATCCGGGATATGCCGGAACTGTTGGAAGCCTGACTGCTACAGCAATCATATTCGTGACATCTTTCATAGGCCTGACACCTGAAATGTTCATTGTCGGCATGGTCATAGCCATATTGACCATTATGGGAATAGATCAGGCCAAAGCTTCAATAGTTTTAGGAAAAATTGCCAAAAAGTTCAATAGGCATGCTAGAGAGTGATTATATGTATGTTGAAATTATTGGAGTCATAGTCATATTTGTAGCATTAAGAGCTTTAATAACTCGAAACAGAGCTGAAAGATTATTATATTTAAATGTTATTGGTTTTGGAGTTTCTGCTATTATTGCTTTAGTAATTAATACTCCATTTGCTCTTATAGTTGCAGCAGCATTCTTTATTTGTTCAACAATTAGTGCAAATGCTATTGCCTATACATTAAAAAGACTAGATGAGGAAATACTTTTGGAGTGATTTGAAGTGGAGTTTTTCGTATCAATTATTGCAATAGCTTTAATGATTATTGGAGCATTCGGAATAATATTCATGAAAAAACCTTTGGATAAGGTTATCATGTTTTCAATACTCGATGCAGGATTTGTTTTAGTTATTGTATTATTCAAATATTTGGATGTTGCAATGTTTGCGGCTCTTGCGGGTCCTCTGTCAACATTAGTATTTATTTTATCTATTGTCAAGATTAAGGAAATCAGATTAAAGAAAATCGCAAGTGGTGATGCGGAATGATTGATGTTGCATTGTTTTTCTACTTTGGAATCTTCTTGGCCATTGTTGGAAGTTTGGCTACCGCCTGGGGTCCTGGAGTCAATGACCCTATTGTAAGGACATTCAATACAGAGATTGCTTCAATCGGAGTCTGTCTTGTGTTATTGTGCTACAATCATGTTTTGGCATTGTTGACATTGCTTGCAACAACCGTTATTATTAGCTTAATCTTATTCAGAGCAATTATTCGTTTAGAAGAAATGGGGGCTGATGTATGAGGATTGGAGTTTTATGGAATAAGCTAGCAGAGCCTAAAAACATTCCACGCTTATTTGCATTTAGCCTTGGAATCATATTGATAATTGGTTTAATTGTGCCGATGGCATTAAATCCTGACCAGTTATATCCTAGACCTGCACCGCAGGAGCAAGTTGATGCAGGACTTGCAATCGCACCTTATGACAGGGGCGGAGAAGTCCTGGTCGAACCTGGGGAAATAAACCCTCAATATCCTGACAATGCAGCTAGTTTAGGAATGATTACTGCATACATGTCACCATTGGCCCAATGGATATCATCAATTTCGCCGTACTTCGGTACATCCATTTATTCATCTCCTGGTGGATTAATTGATGAAATACTGTATTATACAAGGGGATTCGATACAATACTTGAATCCAGTATTTTGATGATGTCATTCATTATTGCTTCATGGTTATCCATTAATTATACAATGAATAGAAAAAATGATGAAAAAGAAATTAAAAAGGACTTCAAAAAGGCCATTACAGAATCTACACAGGTAGCTAATGAAGTCAAAGCAAATGATGCAAAAGCAAGATCAAAACAATTGAGGAGGGATAACTGATGCTTTACGTTCCTCAAGAGTTTATTAGCATGTATCTGCCTGCAATCTATGCGGGATTGATTGTCGGTTTCATAGGCACAATGGCAATTGCAATTAATAGACGAGAATTGCATATTCTAATATTAACCGACATTGTAGGTCTTGCAATGATATTTGTGGTTTCTGCAGTTGGAACCGACCTTGCAGAAGCGTTAATTTTACCTGGTTTGGTAGTGGAATTAGCCGAGACCTTGGCTATTTCCGAGATACTGATTACAAGAGAAATGCGTAAGATCGAACAGGACCCAAGAAGAAACTTGTCAGTGTCCTCTTCAATTTTCCCACAGGCATTCTCTCTGGACATGGAAATCATGACCACTGCACCTAATTTCATTGCATTGGTCCTGGTGGGATATGGAATTTTCCTGACTGGTTTTACTGGAGGAGCAGTAGCTGGTGGAGGAATCGTATTGTATGCATTATCTAAAAAAGCAAGAGGACTTCCAGTATTGATGTTGGACGGTATTGCTGGAGTTTCCGGTATTGCATGGTGTTTATGGATTATCGGATTCCTATTGTTCTTTGTCACACCGCAATATTGGTTATTGAGTTTATTCTTGGCAGCATGTGGATTATTATTAAAAGTAGCTTCAAAAGTAGGTTTAATAGGCCTGCTTATGAGAGAGGACATCGATAAGGAGTAGATAATATGGATTTCGTTACACTTGGTGGAAATTTGCTTGGAACAATTCCCCTTGGGGATATTGTATTATACTTAACTCCGTTTAACCTGTTCCTGTTTGCGGTTTTACTTGGTTTCACATTATTGATTGGATTAAGTAAACCTGAAACACAGGTGGAAGCTACTATGCATTATTTACATAATACTGAAGTTAAAGTAGGTGAAAAGGAACTTAAACAAAGGAGATTCCTGGCAGTTATTTGTGGTATAGCCTCTGCCGGAGCTATGATCACTGGAGATTTGTTCAACTTCACATTGTTCATGGCATTGGTCGGTATTTTAAACATAGGTATCGTATCAGCGGTAAGGCAAACCAGTGTTTTAAACTCAGCTTTCAATTACGGTTTGATTGCAATGATGTGTAGTTTGCCTTTATTTGGTGGGGCAGCCATTATTTTAGCATCCACAGGTACATTGTCACTTGCGGTATTGTCCCAGATGCCTGCAAGCCCTATGGTAGTGTTTGGTGCAGTATTGATGTTGCTAGGAATTTTGGGTGAAAGTGGTGTAGCGCCATTCTTCGCAAGTAAGGCGGAGATGTTCAGGACAGCAGGTTCCCCTTATATTGTTATTATTCACTTAAGTTCATTGTTTATTATTGTAAGAGCTGTTGAAATATTATTATTGGTATTGTGGTAGTGAGAGTATGGTAAATCAAAAAATCACATGTATTATCTTATTGGTTTTATCAACATTAGCTATTCTTGCATGTTTGGTCATAAACTTTGAGGCATGGATAGTCTATGCTGTAGCTATATTTGGTATTCCAACATGGGTTTTATCCTTGGGTCTGTTGACAATGGCCAAGGCAAAGCCTGAAGATGTAGAAGAAAGAGTGAAGGAGCCATTCACCGGGTATTAAAGTGGTATTATGAATTTAATGGCAGAAATCTTAATTCAGGTTATTATTGCATTTCTAGGGGGAAGCCTTCTTCTGGGATTGCATAGGAAGGTAATGGCACGTGTACAGAAACGTCCGGGACCGCCGATTGTACAGCAGTTAATACACTCTTTGAAATTCTTCTTCAAGGAAACTGCATTTCCAAAAACAGTGTCAAAGGTATTTTATATAGGCATTGTATTTATCCTGGCATTGATTTGGATTGTTGGTGTTATTGTAGGTCCTGTAGCTCACGATTCCTTATTAATATTATTTGGTGTTTATGCAGTCTACAAGATTGTTGAGCACAACTCCGGATCAAGTTCCGGTTCTCCGTACGGTAAATTGAGTTGTGTAAGGGCAGTATTGTCAGCGGCCACTGAATTGCCGTTGTTTGCAGCTATAGTATTCGTTTATCTGGTGACCGGCACAATGAACATTGGAGAAATTATCACTTATCAATCAGTTCATGGTCCTTTGATATATTCAATTCCGTTAGCAGCCTTAATGTTCTTTATGTTAATCATTACAAAATCCCCATACTCTCCATTTGCGATTACAAAGGACAAGGTTTTGATTTCCGGATTTGAAACTGAGCACTTTGGATTCCTGAGAGGTTTCATGTTGTTTTCCGAAGCGATAGCATGGTATGTGCTGCTTTGGGTGTTCCTGACAATATTCTTCGGCCCATTGAATGCCGTAGGATATCTGATTGGAATGATTGTGATTTCATTCGTCACAGGATTCATTAACGCAACAACTCCGCTTTTAAGTCCAAATCATTCAGTCATGACCCAAATTACCTTAGGAGCAATCTGCTTCTTCGGAACAGTATTGATGATATTTACAGGAGTGGTAGCATGAATAGTGAAGATATGATTGTCTATATGACCGCATTAGTTGCAATTGGAGTCATTGTTGTGGGCATTCTCACAACAGCATTGCACTCAACTATCATTGCGCCAATCGTGATTATTGGAATTGTCCTGGCAATCTTCGTATGGCTTTCAAGGGGCAATTTTTCACACAAGATAGAAAGTTTAGAGAAAATATGTTTCATAATAACATTTTTAGCAATAATCTGTTCATTCATATTGCTTTATAAACCGATGTAGGAGATATTATGTTAGATTATATGATTTACATAATTACATTCACTGTGGGTTCAATCCTTGGTTTGCTTTACAGCTATTCCAAGCATGGCGAGCCTTTTGTTGCAGTAACAAAACTCAATATTCCATTCATGATTGTTTCAATAGTGGGATGGTTTTTGGGATTCAATTCAGGTAATGTCATTCTCTCTGCAATTGGTTTTCTCCTTGCAGGGTTTGTAATGGGCGAAAGGCCAGGATATGGAAGAAAGGAGACAGCAATAGGTTTGATTGTTGCTATTGTCGCTTATGTATTATTAAAATGGACAGTATGATGTGATGGAAATGGATGATGATGCTAAATTAGAATTGATGCAAAGAAGAATAGTAAAGAGTTTTGCTGTGCAGAGGGATGTTATAATTCCACTTTCCAAGGAATTCGATTGTACTGTTGAGGAATTGGAGGATGTGTTCTTCCATCTGTTCGATATGTCCTCCCTTCAGACATTGCATGCGACATTTGAATCTGCTCAGGACATCTGCCTATATCAGAAATTGAATGCGGATTTGAGGCTGTGCTGGTTCAACGGCACTTTTGAAGTCATATCAGATGAGGATGCCAAAAATCTTAAAATGGAATTGATTGAAGAGATTAAGAATGGAAAATCCTATGAGGAAGCCTTGAAAGAAGGGCAATTAAAATTATTTGAATTATTGAAAAAAGAAGCTATATATTAAATTAAAGAGGGAGTACAATGTTAGATGCTATTAAGGATGTTGTGAGGAAAAGCTCTATCCACGTCTGTATCGTAAATTGTGGCGGATGTAACGGATGTGACGTAGAATGCGTTGCGCTGTTATCTCCAAGATACGACCTAGAGCAATACGGCATATATGTTCACAATAATCCTCGTGAAGCTGATGTTCTGTTGTTAACCGGTGCAGTAACCGAACAATGGAAAGATAACTTAAAAAGAATATATGATAAGGCTCCTGAACCAAAAATAGCAGTAGCGGTTGGAAACTGCCCGATATCCGGAGACGTGTTTGCCCAAGAGGGAGGTCATGTCAATGCCCCTGCGTCAAATTTCGTCCCGGTTGCAGCAGAGATTCCTGGCTGTCCGCCAAGACCCAATGAAATATTGGAAGCCATCTTGGCTGTCGGACCGCAAGCTATTGCTGACCGTGGGAGGGAGCAAAAATGATCGTACCTATTGGCCCAATTCACCCGGCCTTAAAGGAACCTATCAGATTGAAGCTTCAAACTGAAGGTGAAAGAGTAGTTAAGGCAGAAATTGAATATGGTTATGTTCATAGGGGAATTGAAAAGATAATGGAAGGAAAAACCTGGCAGAAAGCAATCTATCTGTCTGAAAGGGTATGTGGTATATGTTCATATGAACACACACAAACCTTCGCCGAAACCATTGAAAAGATTTCAGATGTGGATGTGCCTCCAAGAGCCCAATTCTTGAGGGTAATTGCCAATGAATTGGACAGGATTCAAAGTCACCTGCTTGCAAATTCCACCTTCTTCAAGTCAATGGACCATGAAACATTATTCATGCATGTTTTGGAGTTAAGGGAATATGCAATGGACTCCATTGAACTGTTGACTGGAAATAGAGTCAATATGGGTTGGAATGTTGTCGGCGGTGTGAGGATGGACGCCGATGAGCGCCATTTCGAACCTATTCTTGAAAACCTCAAGAAGATTGAGGACAGGTTTGAAATAGTAAGGGCACTGTTTGCGGAAGGTCCTGCATTGGCCTTAAGATGTAAGGGTATAGGATACATGTCCAAGAAAGAAGCCATCAAAGGACGTGCCGTAGGGCCTATCGGAAGGGCCTCTGATATTAAGGAAGATTACCGTGTTGGCCACTACACCTATGATGATTATTTCGATTTTAATGTGATTAGAAGAAAAGAGGGAGACAATTACGCAAGAACAATGACAAGGTTCGATGAGATTCCGGAATCCATCAGCTTAGTCAGGCAAGCTATTGAGAATATACCTGATGGTGAAGTTCGTACTCCTGCTGACATCAAATCAGGATATGCAATGCGTAAAAACGAGGCTCCCCGTGGTGAAGTCACATACATGATTGAAACCAACGGCAATTTAATCAAAAACATTTCAATTAGAACCCCAAGTATCACTAATATGGATTCATGTGCAAGATATATGATTCGTGACGTTCCAACCGTTGCAGATGCGGTTTCCACTTATGCGTCATGCGATCCATGTGTGGCATGTGCTGAAAGAGTGGCTATCACAAATGAAGCCGGAAAAACCATTTATAAAAGATTGGATGAGGTGATATAAGATGTCATCTCTAATGTGGTATATTTTTGATTTTGCCCGTAAGGCATGGGCTGATGCATTTGCAAATGCAAAATCAGAGCCTGAAATCTCCGAAAAACCGGAACGTTTCAGGGACTTCCCAAAAGTCAATAAAGAGTATTGTATTGGATGTGGCGCATGTACCGTATCCTGTCCTTCACCGAATGCAATCAAGCTGGTTCGTGATGAGGACACAGAGGAAGGTGCGGGTATGACATATCCTGTAATTAAATTGGGAGCATGTATCCGTTGCGGTTTCTGTGCTGAGGTTTGCCCAACCGATCCGAAAACATTGGAATGTGGTTTGAATCATTTGATTTTACCGGAATTCAATATCATTCCGTCAAAAAGACAATATATTGTTGACGATTATTTATGTATTAAATGTAAAAAGTGTTTAAAACAATGTCCTGTCGATGCGATAAGCGAAGTGGACGGGAAAGTTGTTGTGGACCCTCTCACATGCATTTCATGTGGGGACTGTCTTGATGTATGTCCAGTCAACGGTGCAATGAAAGCAGTGTTTGTCGATAACTTGCAAGACCAAAAGGATTTGATTCTTTTGTGTGTGGATTATCTTGAGGAATACATTAATTCCAAAGAGGACGATTTGAGGTCCTTGGAGAAAAACGGTTTGCTGCAATATGATGTGCCGTTGTCAAATATATGGGATAAGGCCTTGAAAATCATTCCTGATGAGGAGATTGCATTGGAGATTATAACCAATGCGGTTAATAGGCTTAAAGTCAGAATAATCGACTGGGATAAGGATAAATGTAAGAAATGCCAGTTATGTATTCCTGATTGTCCAACAGGATGTATTTCATTTGACGAAGCTGAGGATACAATTGTAAGAGATAAGGATAGATGTTTAAGATGCAGTATTTGTTACCAAACATGTCCGTTTTCAGTAATCAAATACTTCATTTCCAAGTTCTCACTTGATGACGGTGAGAACATTCATGTTACAGTAAAGGCATCTAATCTGAATGATGACTTGTTTATGGAGTGAGTGTTATGATTGACAGTTATACTAAAACACCAAGACCATTGAGACACGTTGATGTTGATTACGTAGTTGATCAGACCAAATGTGCGGAATGTAAGGACAAACCATGTTTGGAATCCTGTCCTATTGACGCAATATACATCGATGAAACTGATGGTCTCATAAAATTAAAAACCACATGTTTCGGTTGCGTATTATGTCGTAACGCTTGTCCATTTGATGCAATATCCCTTGATGTTAATATGGATCCTCCTTTAAAGGAAAACGTTCCAAACATCAACACAAAATTATGTAAGGCCTGTGGAGCATGTGTTCAAGCATGTAAAAACGGTTCCATTCACATTGTGGCTGACGGTAATGAGATGCCTCACAGCCAAATCGACAAGGATTCCTGTGTCAGATGCGGATACTGTTTCAGGGTATGTCCAACCGATGCGATTAAATACGGGGAGCTGCTTCCTAAGACCGTTAAGGGAGGAAAAGCAATCGTCGTTAATCAGAAAAACTGTATCGGCTGTATGACCTGTACAAGAGTATGTCCGTCAATGGGAGCAATTAATGTCGGAAGGACAAATAAGCTGCCATACATTAATCCGGGATACTGTGCAAGATGTGAGGAATGTATGCATTCCTGTCCGTCAGGCGCAATCAGGTACTCTTCACGTAAGAAGGCCTATAAGATGTACAGTGAAATCAAGTCATTCGACATCGTGTCCAGCATCATAGACCACGACGTTAAAAGATTATCTCTTGATTTAATCAGTTTGAATAAGGTTCTTGAAAAGGTAGGAAGGTCAATTGCATTGGAATTCAATGACCAAAGCTTCGAAAACTTCATTGAGTGCAAAGTGAACGACATGATGGAAAGGGAGCTTAAGATAAGTCTCGATTCCAGCATTGAAATAGACAAGTTCACAAAACTCTTCGGATCATATCTTATGGACAGGAACATTGAGGTTTATGATAAGAAATGTATAGCATGCGGTGAATGTTATAACGTCTGTCCTGTAAATGCAATTGAGACAAACGGTCCAAATCCGATTACAATTAATGATGACTGTGTATTCTGCGGAAAATGTGTCGAAGCTTGTCAGTTTGATGCGATTGGAGCTTATGACGATTACTTCTACAGTAAGGATAGTGACCTGTACTATGCAAGGTCATACCTGCATCAGCAAAGGCTTGGTGACTTTTCACTTTCTTCAGAGAAATGCCAGGCATGTGCAATCTGTACCAAAAACTGTCCTGTTGGCGCATTGACATTGACAGATGATGACAGAATCGAGTTTGACAGTGAAAAATGTATCTACTGCAGAACATGTGAGGCCATTTGTCCGCTTGATGCAATAAGAATAGTTAATTTCAGGTGAGTTAAATGTTTGAAAAATCATTTATTACAGACTGTGAAGGTCCATTGACCTTAAATGACAATGCATTTGAGTTAGTAGCCAATTTCATTGAGGATGGTGGCGAATTATTCAAGATTCTCAGTTTGTATGATGATTATCTGGCGGATGTTGTTCATAAGGAGAACTATAAGGCAGGCAATACGTTGAAATTGATCTTGCCTTTCTTTGTGGTTGAAAACCTTAGGAACAGTGATCTGGTTGAGTTTTCCCAAAAGCATATCTGCTCAGTCAGCGACTCAAAATTCCTGTTGGAATACTTGAAGGGAACTATGAATACTTATATTGTAAGTACCAGTTATGGCCAATATATTGAAGCTGTATCCAATTATATGGAAGTTCCATTTGAAAATACATTTTATACAAATGTAGATATGGATGCGCTCACTCTTTCAAGTGAAGAGATTGAAAAAATAATTGAATTTAAAAGGACAATACTTGAAAACCCTACAGACTACGAACTCTTCGATGATATATTCTTCGCCCAGATTACCAAAATGGGAATATATGAAAACATCAAGGAAATAGAAGTGGTCGGAGGTCAAGGCAAAAAGTTAGCCATTGACGATATAATTGAAAGGGACGGCATTGACATCAACGAGATACTCTACATAGGAGACAGCATAACTGATGTGGAGCCTTTGGATTTCGCACGAAAAAACAATGGAGTAAGCATATCATTCAATGGAAATGAATATCCTTTAAAAGTGGCTGAAATCGCAATTGTGTCTCCAAGTGCAGTGACAACAGCGGTAATAGCTGATGTTTATGCCAAAAACGATAAAGATAAAGTATTGGAATTTATTGATGATTACAACATTTCAAAAGATTATGAAAAACTTTTAGGTGACTACAATATTGATGAAAATATCAAAAACAAGTTTTTCTCAATTTTCAAGGATGAATATCCATTGATTAAAATAATCACAGATGAAAACTATGAGGAAATATTAAAGGTCAGCAAGGAAATGAGAAACAATATTCGTGGTCAAGATATAGGTGAACTAGGATAGTGTAAAAATGGATTATGATAAAGTAGAAGACACATTCTTTGAAGCATTTCAAGGAAAATATGTAAGAGCATTAATCACCGGCCCTACAGAAAAGATTGTAAAAAGGGCAGCATATGATTCAACCTCAACCCCAAGCGCAGTCATCGGAAGGGTTGAAGGGGGTGTGGAAGGATTCCTTGATGAATCACAAACACCTGATGGAAGATTTGGAGCCATTGTGCAATACTGGCTAGGTGGCGACGATGTTGAAAAATTCGCATTTGAACTGTCCTACAGGTTAAGGCAGGATGTGTTGGTCAAGCCATTCACACGTATCTTCGATTGGTCAGACAAAGACAGTGACGAGTATATTGAAATGATGGACATTGTAGGTCACTGCGGCGATGGGTACGAATGGATTGTAGAGGAATATGGAAGAAAAATGATCAATGTGCCGATTGCAGTGCCTGATTTCCACATTGAGGAAAAGTTCAAGATAAATGACGGAACCATGGGAGGAAACTTCTGGTACCTATGTGAAACTCCCGAAGCAGTGCTTGAAGCGGGAGAAGCAATAATTGAAGCTATTATGAATGTGGAAGGTGCAACAGCACCATTCGATATCTGTTCAGCAGCTTCAAAACCTGAAACAAATTTTCCTGAAATCGGTCCGACAACAAATCACGTTTACTGTCCTTCTTTAAAGGAACGCTTAGGTGATGAATCCAAGGTTCCGGAAGGAGTTAACTACATTCCTGAAGTTGTGATAAATGCCATTGATGAGGAATCAATGAACAATGCTGTCAAAGCAGGAATTGATGCAGCTTTGGAGTTTGATGGTGTTATAAAAATATCTGCAGGTAATTTCGAAGGTAAACTTGGAGATAAAAACATTAATTTATTAGATATCTTAAAGTAAGGTTTTAAAATGGAAATATTTGACAACGATTTAAATGCAGAGGTCATAGGATTCGGAGCATTGAATGTTGATAAGCTATACTCTGTGGAAAACATAGCCTCAAAAGATGAGGAAAGCTTCATTAAGGGTGAAACCGATACTCCAGGAGGTTCTGCAGCAAATACTATGGTGGGTTTGTCAAGATTAGGATGTTCCACTTCAATAATTGGAAAGATTGCCGAGGATGATGATGGAGATTTGATTGAATACAATTTGGCAATCAATGGAATTTACACTAATAATTTGATTTACTCAGAAACGGGCGCTACCGGAAAATGCCTGGGATTTGTGGATTCCAATGGCGAAAGGTGCCTGTACATCGACCCGGGTGTCAACGATGAAATCAGACTGGATGAAATAAACCCGTTAAACATCATGAGGTGTAAGATAATGCATTACACATCATTTGTTGGTGATTCATTCAACACCCAAATTGAATTGTTGGATTTGCTTAACAAGGAATGCATATTAAGCTTCGATCCAGGAATGCTGTATGTCCAAAAGGGTTTTGATGAGTTAAAGCCTATACTTGATAGAACCGATATCCTGTTAATCAATGAATCAGAATTAAGATTATTATGTAATAATAATGAATCCTCCCTAAAGGAACTGGCTATTGGATTTTTAGACATGGGAATTGAAACTGTTGTTATAAAGCAAGGCTCAAAAGGAGTGTTTGCAATGAACAACAATGAGACTTGCGAGGTCGAGTCCTACAAATGTGATGTTGTGGACACCACCGGAGCGGGAGACAGCTTCAACAGCGGATTCTTATATTCCTATTTGAAAGGTTACGATTTGGGAAAATCATGCCAAATCGGTAATTGGGTGGCCAGTAAGGCTATTGAAGGATTCGGAATGGAAAAATTCCCGTCTCTAAAGGATTTGGAGGATTTTTTCTGAAATTAAGTTTATGAAAAAATTATTTAGTTGGTATTAAAATGAATGTATCTTTTATAAAACAGATGAAAAACTTGGAACGCGAAGTTTTATTGAAATCTGTTGAATTAGATGATGACGGTGACGATTTCCAATTTGAACTGGACAATTTCAGTGCAGAGGAGGAAATCATTGCTGTGGCACCTAGATGTGTAAGATGTAATACTTGTGTTGGTGAATGTCCAGTTAATGCAATCGAACCAGCTAATATTTTTAGAATAGCTAAGATTACTGACAAATGCGTAAAATGTGAAATCTGTGTACAGTCATGTCCGGTTTCAGCAATCAAATTAATCAGTAATTCAGTTATTTATAATGATGAGGATGAACGTGACGTCATCGAGTATGACCTGGCAAATATCCGTTATCCTCACAGAGTAGTTCGTATGAATAGTATTTCAATTGACTATTCAGTTGATAATAATTGGGATGATTGTGCAACTCTATGTCCGACAAACGCATTCACTCTTGAGTTCAAGGAATTCTTTGAGAATCGGGATATGGATGTCGGAATCGAATTGATCGATGACGAGCTATATCCATACATTAACGAGAATATGTGTATTGGATGTGGAGCTTGCAAAGAGATCTCACTAAATAACTTTGCGATTGAATTGGATAGATACATCGGACCTATTCATCATTCCAGGTTCATTGATGTAAACTACGATTCATGCGTAAATTGTTTTTTATGTGAGGAAAACTGCCCAACTGGTGCAATAGAATTAGTTGATGGCAAAGTTGTTCTAGACAATGACAAATGTATAAGATGCGTTCAATGCACTAATCATTGTCCTGTGGGAGCACTAAAAAGAATAGATATGAAATAAAAATGGGGTCTGTTTATGAAAGCAAAAGAATTAATGGATAAAAGTTTTGTATATTTAAACTGTGATGACAGTGTTGTCGATGCTTCAAAAGCAATGGAAGAAGTTAGACGTTTCACTTGTCCGGTTGTGAATGAAAATAAACAATTAGTAGGATGGATTACTTCCTTCGATATAACAAAAGGATTAAGAGATGGAAACGATAAAATCTCTGAGGTAATGAGCAGTGCAGAAGAGGTTTCAACAGTTCATGAAAATGATCCTGCAAGAAAAGCGGTAATCTTAACTGCAAACAACAAGTTCGTAACCGTGCCTGTCGTCAATGACGACAATCAGGTAATAGGTATGGTTCGCGCATGCGATATCGTGGAGCTATTGTCTGAACTTTATGACATTAAGGTCGTAAAACTGTATAAGGCAATGCAAAATCAGCTCAAGGGAGTAACCTGGGAAGAGCTAATGGCAGCATCCGCTTTGGTATCCAAGAAAACCACAGGTAAAAAGATTTCACCAGAGGAATACGAAGCAAATATCATGAATTCAACATTCGGAGAAGCGATATGGGCTACTGGTGGTCTTGAAAAATTCTTCGCAGGTTTAATTTCTGTTGGAGAACTGGTAATTGCACGTAGAGTAGGAAAAGCAAAAAGATAACCTTGTGAATATTCAACATAAATCAATTCATAAACACGACTAAAAATTCATTAAGAATTATTCACAATTTCGATTAAATGAGTTAAAAGCTACAAAATGGATGTTTTGTCTTTAAACTCATTTAACCCCATTACTACTAAAATCCCTTGGATTTTAGACAATTCACTACTTTTTCATTAATTATTTATATCAACCTAAACAAAAATTATATTGATTAGGTGAATATATGCATTTTGATAAGAGATTTTTAATTGTTTTAATTGTTTTCTTTTTCATCAGTATTGCAGCGGTCTCAGCCAATGACTTAAATTCAACAGAAAGCATCGAAATGGATTGCAACGACACTTCAAGCATTGGTGAAGTGGACAGCAGCGCTGATGATTTGGCTGAAGGCAATGCAACGGGAAACGATAGCGCAAGCGTCGAAAAGACAACACCTAAGATAACTGTCGAATCAAAAACAGTTTACAGTAAGGACACCTTGTTCGTTCATCTGAAAAATGCTACAGGCGGCGTTTTAAAACATAAAAAGCTGACAGCACAGATTGGCGGCAAGAGCTATTATCTCACAACCGATTCGCAGGGTGTTGCCAAATTAAAGATCAATCTGGATGCAAAAAAATATAAGTTGACAATCTCCTTTGATGGGGATGAGGATTATAATTCTATTTCTAAAAAATTCAACATCAAGGTCATCAAGCTGAAAACAAGAATCACCGAGTCCGCAAACTTCGTTGTCAGGGGAAAATATTTGTATTTCCATCTGACAGATATCCATGGGGATAGGGTTTCAGGCAAAAAAATTACCATCAAATACAATGGAAAGACCTATAACAAAAAGACAAACAGGTACGGCACTGTCAAAATAAAGATAAATGCCCAGAAGTCCAGATATCCAATAAAGGCCAAATTCAAGACAGATAGTCAATATGTCGGGTCATCCAAGTATCTCAAGTTTTATGTGACCTCCTCAAGGTCAATCAATATTGCCAACACCAAACTGCTTTCAAACGGATACATTAGGGTTTACTTGAAGGTTGCAGGCAAGGCGGTCAGCAAAAAGGTCACATTGACAATCGGCGGCAAAAAAATAGCCAAAAAGGCCAATTCGGAAGGGATAGTTGTCATCAAACCTGCAGTTAAGGCAGGACATTATGTTGTGAAGGCAAATGTGGGCAAGTATTATTCCAAAAGGGGCCTCAAATGTTTTGAAGGAAACGTTAGGGATCCGTTGAAGGAAAGCATTCCTCTGAAAGGTGGAGTTCCTGATGTTGACTTGATGCCTGGAAACTATGTCATGGGAGATGAAAACGGAAAGTACACCCTTACAAAATCACAGTATAAAGAGGTTTTAAAAAGGGACAGTCATTGTCTGTTTTTGAACAGCAAATTGACCAAATACACATTTTTCAAAACCAAAAATCATCCGAAATTGAATCACATCATCAAGCGTGAGAAATGGAACGTGATTGAAAGGGAAATCATTACAAAGCTTGTTAAAAAGAACAAGAAGGATTACTGGCCGGGAAAGGTCACCGTTTCACTTAAGGGAAAATCTTATATCTATCCGGAGGTTCGTGACGTTCAGGCCACAAGTTATACCTGCGGACCCGCTTCTGCAAGCATGTGCACCCAGGTCCTGAAAAATTACATGTGCGAAAGCCACATTTCCCATCTTGCAGACTCCAAGAGAGGGGAGGGCACAAGCTGCGGCGACATGATCAACGCCTTGCAGAAGAACAACTTCATTTGCAAGTATTTTTATAAGTCCACATTCAAGAACGCATTGGATGAGCTTAAAAATGGAGGGGCAGCCCTGATTTTCCATGCAAACTATCATTATGTCAGTATATTGGATATCAGCAGTGACGGCAAGAAGGTCCTGGTGAGCAATTCCTACGGCACTTACGATGGCATTCCAACCAAATGGGTTTCTGTTAGCTTCATGAAGAAAAAATTCTCTCCAAAATGGGATGAAAGCCTCATTGTCAAGCTTAATTATGATTTGTCAGATTCAACCAAGAATAGTGTCAACAGCTATTATCACAGTTTCGGCACCAATTGGCACAAGCACAGCACCAGTCAAAAAATCGGCAGAATCTGATGATTAAACTGTCATTTATCTTTTTTTCATTCTTACTTGAGTAAAGTCAAATAACGTGGATAAATAGCTTTAAATACTTTAAAACTTAATATAATCTTGTATGGATTTGAATTTCGACTTTACTGAAAAAAGAGTAATAATTACTGCATTTTTCTGTATGGCATTCACCATAGCAAACTTAATAACTGTTAAAATCATTAATATAGGATTTTTAGGTATGGAAACTCCTGCTGGAGTGTTAATATATCCTTTAGTATATATCCTTACTAACGTAATTGCAGATGTTTACGGTGAGAGAACAGCACAAAGAACCATTATATTGGGTATTGCTGTTGACGTATTGTTTGTGTTCATGACAACCTTAATATTATTCTTGCCTTCCCCAGACTTCTTTACTGGAGACTCAAGCTTAGCATTTGTATTTACCCAAACCCCAAGAATCCTTGTGGCATCTTACATCAGTTACTTAATCGGTAACTTCGCAAACGCAAGAATGACCACTATTGTTAACAGAGGAAGAGATTACTCTTCCGTTTTAAACTTTGGAGTCATTGGTATAAGCCAATTAATCGATAACTTCGTATTCATTGGTTTAGCTTTCGTCGGTGTATACTCACCTATCGAAATCTTGATAATGATCTTCTCACATTGGGTTTTAAGTTTGATTTGGACTGTAATCGCTCAACCATTTACAACTATGACTGTAAAATGGGCTGAAAAAGGAAAACCTGCAGAAGCTTAAAAATTTTAATGGGAAATCATTTCCCACTTTTTTTAATTTTTTTCTACAAATTTTTTAAAAAAACTTGAATTTTCTATAATTTTTTATATATATTTTAATCTTTTTCTAATAATTTTGAAAATACTTTAATTTTTTATAATTTTTATTCATATATTGATTTTTTCTAATAAATTTTGAAAAAAGTAAATATTTTATACTTTTATTCAGAAATATAATATTAATCAGAAATTGTTATAGATTATTTAAAATATTATTTAATAATTTTTAGATATTTTTAAATTTATTATAAAATATTCAATAATATTTTTAAAGTAATTAATCAATTTATGATAAAATGAAGGAAATTTTGTGATATGTATGGTAGAAATAAATACTAATATGCTACTTGGCACTGGTGACAAGCCTTCTCCTCTTAGGTGGCTTTTGCTTGCTGTTCAGCATGTATGTGCAATGTTTGGGGCAACAATTCTGGTCCCTATCGTTGTAAACACCACAGCAGGTGCAGATATTTTATCAATCCCTGTAGCATTGGTTTCATCTGGTTTAGGTACTCTGATTTATCTTGTTTGTACCCGTAATAGAAGCCCAGTATATCTGGGAAGTTCGTTTGCTTTCATTGCTCCTATGGTTGCAGGTTATGCGATTGGAGGTACTGGAAGTGTATTTACTGCATTGATGATTGTAGGTATTGTTTATGTGATTATCTCATTGATTATTCGCATGTCTGGTCCTGGATGGATTAATAAGCTATTGCCTCCGGTTGTTGTCGGGCCGATGATTATGGTAATCGGTTTGTCACTTGCTCCAACAGCTATTCAGGAAATCGGATTGGACTTGACTGTGGTTCCATTTACAAACCTGGTCGTTGCTATGGTTGCATTCATAATGACTGCCCTTGTTGCGGTTCGTGGAAGAGGAATCCAGCAGGTAATTCCATTTTTAATAGGCATTATCTTTGGTTATATTGCCGCAGCATTGCTTGGTATGGTGGACTTTGCTCCAGTATGGAGCGCTCATGTAATTGAAATTCCTAAATTCTACTTGCCGATAATGCATTATGATTTAAACTTTGCAGCGGTCCTTACAATTGTCCCTATTGCCCTTGTAACAATGGTAGAGCATGTAGGGGACCATAAGGTATTGAGTGAGATTATTGGCCGTGATTTGATTGAAGATCCTGGTCTTCAAAGAACCCTTCTCGGTGACGGTCTTGCAACATTTTTAGCAGCATTCCTTGGAGGTCCTGCGAACACAACCTATGGTGAAAACACTTCTGTTGTTGGAATGACTCGTGTGGCATCCACTTATGTTATTGGTCTTGCTGCATTAATTGCAATAGTATTTGCATTTTCAGGACATTTGACCGCCCTTTTAACTGCAATTCCTCAACCGGTTCTTGGTGGTATCTCCATATTGTTATACGGATTTATTTGTGTCAATGGTCTTAAAATATTAATCCATAACCAAGTTGACTTTAACAACACCAAAAACGTTGTTGTTGCAGCAACAATGCTTGTTTTAGGTTTGGGTGGTGCAGCATTATCCCTTGCATACGGAGACTTGTCCATATCCATTTCAGGTATGTCTCTTGCAGCAATTACAGGTGTGGTATTGAACCTTATTGTACCGGAGGAAAAACATGAATGAGAAAGTACTAAATCATCCATTGATAACTCATAAGCTTGCTCTGTTAAGAGATGTTGGTACTGGAACTAAGGTATTTAGAGAATTGGTTACTGAAATATCAATATTTGTAATGTATGAAGCTATGAGGGATGCTAAACTTGAAGAAACAACAATTGAAACACCTTTAGAAAAAATGGAAACTGGAATGTTGAACGAAGACCATTATGCGGTTGTACCAATCCTCAGGGCAGGTATGGGTATGGTTGATGGGATCTTAAATGTCATTCCAAATGCAAAAATAGGCCATATTGGTCTTTATAGGGATGAGGAAACATTCCAGCCTGTCGAATACTACTATAAAATGCCTGAAGGAATCGCTGATAGGGAAGTTTTAGTGATTGACCCTATGCTTGCAACAGGTGGAAGTGCATCTGCAACCATTTCAAGACTTAAGCAAGACGGAGTAACAAGAGTTAAGTTGTTATGTATTGTAGCCGCTCCTCAAGGTATTAAACGCATTGAAGATGACCATCCGGATGTTCAAATCTTCTGTGCGACTGTAGACAGGGAACTGAACGAAAACGCATACATCCTACCGGGCCTTGGAGATGCAGGAGACAGGGTATACGGTACAAAATAGTGAAGTTCAACTTCACTAACCTTCTTTTTTTTGATATTATGTGGAATTTAATCTGGCCAATATTAATAGTACTTCTTTCAAATACTTTCTATAACATATGCATGAAATCAATGCCTGCAGACGTCAATCCCTTTGGGGCCTTGATGGTCACTTATCTGGTTGCAGCAATTATCTCAGCTGTAATCTTCGTATTTTCACTGGGACCGTCAAACATAAGTGTGGGATTGTCCAAAATCAATTGGACTTCCGTTGTTTTGGCATTGGCTATTGTAGGCCTTGAAGTTGGATACGTGTTTGTCTATCGTGCCGGCTGGGCCGTAAGCACTGCAAGCGTCGTGGCCAATATAGGTCTTGCATGTGTGCTTTTGGTTGTCGGATATTTCCTATACAGGGAAAACGTTTCAATGCAACAGATTTTAGGAATATTTGTCTGTATGTTTGGATTAATCTTGATTAATTTGTAGGAGGTAATAGCAATGATTTGTCCTAGATGTGGTTCATTTATTGATGCTGGAGAGCCATGCTGTCCTAACTGCGGGTATGATGGATCTGACGATGAAGATGATTATTAATCTGTTATTTTTCCATTATTTTTTTATAATTTATCGATATGATAAGTTTATACATCATTTAAAATTAAATTTTATTAAATTCATTATTTTAATTATAGTCTAATGTTTCTTTTCTTAATTTAACATATTCAATTTTTTAATTAGAATATGTCAATATATATACTATTAAATATTATATATTATATTATGAGGATTATTTTCAATAATTATCTCTTACAAATTGAGCATAAAGGAGGTGAAACATGGATAAAAAAATACTATTAATGTTATTGATTGCATTTACTTTACTAACGATGAATGTGTGTGTCGCTCAGGAATTGGATAATTCTACAAGTGATGTCCTTGAAATCGATAGTGATTCAGTTCAAAGCCTTGAAGCGGCTAATGATACTGACATACTGCAGGCTTCTGGTGTTAGCACTCATTTTGATGTTGAGAGCGCCACCGAATTTGATGTCATTGGGGATTATTTCAAGGTAAAATTAGCAGATGAGAATAATAATGTCCTTAAAAACGCTAAAGTAACTTTCAAAGTAAACGGGAAAACTTACACTCACAACACTGACTCATCAGGTATAGCCTCACTCCAGCTCAGATTGAATGATGGAACTTATAAGATAGTTTCCAAATATGCTGGAAACTCAAACTATAAGGCTTCAAGCCTGACCACAACTGTTAAAATGAACAACATCCGTGTTGTTGATGGTGGATTAAGCAGTTCAGAGATTCAAAGCATCATAGACAATGCCAAGCCAAACAATGTTATATTGTTTAAGGGATCAAGCTATTCCGGTATCAACTTGGTAATTACTAAGTCATTGACATTGCAAAGTAATGTGAATACAGTCTTGAAATCAAGTTCCGGACCTGTAATTACAATCAAGGGTAAAACAGCTTCACTCACTACCATAAAAGGATTCAATATTCAAAGTGGTGGTGACGGAATTGCCGTTCAGGATGCTGATTATGTAAAAATCTACAATAATGACATATCAGGCAAGGGCAACGGTATTGTTGCAACAGGGACCAAATATCTGAATGTCACTAAAAATGACATTGTCAGAAACTCTAAAAGCGGAATATCCCTGGCGGATTCTACATATGCCTACATTTTTAGCAATAAAATATCCAATAATGGTGTAAATGGTATTGAAATGGCCAAATCAAGCAATGTTTATGTTCATGGGAACACTATTTCAAACAATAGGGAAAATGGAGTTTATCTGGCTAAAAAGATAAACGGCATAAATTATGCTGAAGGCCCTTCAGGAGTCCACATTACCAAAAACACCATTGAAAAAAATGGTGAAAATGGTATTTATGTTTCGAAAGCGGGAAATAACATAAACATTAAAGGCAATTCGATTGAATCCAATACAGAAAGTGGTATTTCAATATCTTCTATTGGCAGCAATAAAATCCAATCAAATGTAATATCATCTAATGGTTATGTGGGCATAAAATTCAATGATGAATATGTTAAACCAAAAAATCAGGATATTACTTATAATGCTATTGTGGGAAATGGGCATCGTGAAATTGAAGCAAAAGAGACTTATTATAACGAAAATGGTGAAAGATTAGAAGTTGGCGATAATTGGTATGGTGATGCAGGATTAATATGTCCTAAAATCAAAACAAGTAAAATAAAATTCACCGTGACCCAAACAGGTCCAAATCAATTCCAAGCAGCATTCTTTGACTCAAACGGTAATTTGGCTAGTTTACTTCCGGATAGAACTTTATCCTACAAGACAAATAATGGTAAAAGTATAACATTAACCATTAGTGGAGGAATAGCCACATTCACTGTGGATGCAAACAATGGGGATATTATCAAAGCTATTGTGGATTCTTCCAGGAGAGACAATGAGTATAATGCTGACATCACGTCTTCTTCACAATCAATTAATGGAAAAGCTCCAACATATGATTATCCTCCAATTCCAGACTATCAAATATATGAAGATATTGAGGGTGGTGATGGATTAGGTGGATATGCTAATGGCGGAAATGGAAAATTGTCTCAAGGTAGCGATTCTGATGGAAACTCTACTCACAGTCAGAAAGCAAATCCCTCAAACAGTGCAAATGATCCTGTAAATGATGTTTCACAAAGTTATGATGTTTCAGATGCAGTATCACAGGCAGGAGCATCACAACCAAGTTCCGGAGATAGTGGAAATCCAGGTTCACAATCTGTTGTTAAACAAATTTTAATTGATGAAGATGAATTCTTTAAAGTAACTGGTATTTCATTCATTTTGCTGTTGATATTATTATCTGTCGGTTTTTATTATCGTGAAGATATAAAAGAAATGAATTCCAAAAGATAATTCATCTTATTTTTCTTATTTTTCCTTGTTTTCATAATAAATTATTTAAAAGATTTTAAATAAATATCATATTATCTTACTTTTGGAGGATAAATATGAATAAAAGTGATTTGAAAAGAGATTATTTTATGCTTAAAGGTCCTCTTGCTAAAAAAGGTTATGACTGGTGGTGGCATTCTTTCACCGGTTATAATAAAAAGACTGGTGAAGCGAGACCATTTTTCATAGAATACTTTACATGTAATCCGGCATTGGCTGAAGACGAACCTGTTCTTGGTCAGGACCCTGAAAACCAAAAGACCGGAAAAAGACCATCATACTGTATGATTAAGGCAGGAGCATATGGTAAAGACCCAAAACAAATCCACAATTTTTACTCAATGAAATATTTCAATTGTCCTGATGATGAATTGAATATTCAGGTGGGGGATTGCAGTCTAACAGAAACACATATGAGTGGATTTTCAAGAGTGTCTGAAGAGGATGCCAAAAATCACCCGGAATACATGTCTGATGCTGGAGACATGATGTGGGATTTGGATATTGATAAGCAAATCACATTTAACGTAGGTTACGGTGCAAACTCACTATTCAGAAAATTGAATTCATTTGAAATGTTCTGGCATGCCGAAGGAATCAAGACCCAATACAGCGGAACCGTCTGGCTGGATGGGGAAGAATATGAAGTTATTCCTGAAAAATCATTCGGATATGCAGACAAGAACTGGGGTGGAGACTTCACCTCACCATGGCTTTGGATCTCCTCATGTAATATTACAAGCCTCATTTCTGGTAAAAAGCTAAACAACTCCGCATTCGAAGCAGGTGGTGGAAGACCAAAGGCATTCGGTATCGAATTGCCACGTAAGCTGTTAATAGGTTTTTACTACGAAGGAAAAATGTATGAATACAACTTCGCCAGATTCTGGAACATGGTTAACATTGACTTTGATTTCCAGGAGGGTGAAGACGTTCACACATGGCATGTAAATGCAAGCAACAGGAACTCCAGAATGGAGCTTGTGCTTTACTGCAAACGTGATGAGATGATGCTGTTCAACTATGAGGCTCCTGACGGTAAAAAGAGACACAACCGCTTGTGGAACGGTGGAAGCGGATACGGTGAAATCAAGCTGTTCAAGAAAGACGGAACATTGATTGACCATGTGAAAATCGAAAATGCCGGATGCGAATATGGGGAGTATGATGACGAATGATATTCTCTGATATCCTTGCATTAATCATAGTATATGTTTACGTTGCAGTCATTTTCGTTATAGCAGAAATGGTTTTAAAGACACGGCCTGAAGTTTCACGTAAGTTTTTACACATTATGGTAGGTAACATGATATTTGCCATGCCATTTTTTGCAGATCCGTGGACCATGGTCTGGTTTTTAACACTACCAATCACAATAGGACTATTCTTCTTAACTGAATATTCACCAATCAAGATAGAAAACAGCGTAACAGAATCCGGACATGCATTGGGATTGTTCTTCTATGCATTGATTTGGACAATATTGATTGCGATATTTGCAACAATCGCGCCTGCCAACGACCCTAAATATTACATCTGGATTGTTGCGCTAGCGATTGTTCCAATGGTATACGGTGACGGATTCGCAGCACTCATCGGTCAAAAGTTCGGAAAAGTCAAATACACAGTATTCGGAGGAACCAAATCTCTCGAAGGATCCCTTACAATGTTCGTGGTGACAACAGTAATGAGTGTATTTGTATGGATGGTTTTCGCATCAATCGGATGTACAATGCCTGAATTCAATATTGTCTATATCATAATGATTTCAGCCGTTGCAACATTATGTGAAGCATTCAGTTATGGTGGAATTGACAACCTTACAGTTCCGGCAATAACCGCAATTTTATATTATTTAGTAGCTGTATTATAGCTACTAATTTTAACTTCTTTTTTTTGCACTTCAGTAGGCATATTCTGCATCTTGGAAACATCGCCAAATAGCCATTTATATAGATTTTACCCAAGTTATATTATCGAATGGTGAATAGGTGATAAAATGGATTTAAGACAAAAGGCAGAACAAAGAGTTGACGCGAAAATCGAATTTCAAGAAAATTTATATAAATATCTGATTGTAAATGTAATAATAGCAGTCATTTGCCTATTATTCCTTAATAGTTTTTGGTTGTTATTCCTTGTGATGTTTTTCTGGGGGCTTGATGTTCTGGATAAGTTTTTCAAAGCCTATTCAATCAGAGATTACAGAGAGGATATGATAGAAAAAGAACTTTCAAGGATGGGTGAATAGAATGACAGACAGTTTACGTTTAAGAGCAGAAGAAAGAGTTGAAAGGAAAATAAAGTTTTATAAAAATCTACAGGCATACATAGTTGTCAATGCATTTTTGGCAGTCATTAACTGGCTATTCACACCGGAATTTTGGTGGGTGGCATTCCCGTTATTTTTCTGGGGAATAGGAGTATTTAAAGACTTTTTAATGGCATATGTATTTGTTGATAAGTTTAGTGAGGATTATAGGGAACGCAAAATCCAAGAGGAAATGGAAAAATTAGGGAACTAGATTATGAAGGTAAATTTATTTGTTTCAAGAGATATTGAAGAGCCTCATGCGGACATTCACACCAATGAGCTAACAGACAATATCACAAAAGCAATGTCAATTCTGGAAAGTGATGACACCAATGAGATATTGGCTGTTAAGAACGGATCAGACATCACACTTTTGCAATTTGATGATGTGTTCATGCTTAGGGTGGAGAATAAGCAGGTCAAGGTTTATGCGGAAAACAATGAATATCTAATCAGAAAACCGTTGTATCAGGTTGAAGAGTCATTAAGCGGCGATTTTGTCCGCATTTCAAAGACCACTATTGTCAATCTGAAAAAGATCAAACGTGTCGCCCCTTCACTTAAGGGAATGATGTTCATTGAACTTAAAAACGGTTTGAAGGACAATATCTCTAGAAAATATTTGCCTGATTTTAAGAATGCTTTGGATTTATAGGTGATTAAATGAATGTTTCAGATATAATTAAAAGTTTATCAATGGGTGCTTTTGTAGGTTGTTTCATTGGCCTTTTGGTTGCAGTTTTCATTTCCTTCCAGGTGGGGCCTCAAAATATTAGCTTTTCAGGCACTGACATTGTTAACCTGTTCTTTGGATGTATCGTTGCAGGTTGGGCGTTTTCCTTGACAGGATTAATCTATGAAAGGGAAGATGTGCCATTGCCTTTGCAGATAATATTCCAGATGGGCATTGGAATGACAGTGCTGTTTCTGGTAGCGATATACTTAAAGTGGATGCCTCTTGACCTTGGAATAGGGCCAATAATCACATGGGTTGCAATTGCTTGTGTATTTGCGGTGATTTTCTGGTGTGGTTTTTACATTTATTATTACTTGCTTGCCCGCAATTTAAATAAAAAAATAGTGAAAAAGTAAATAGTTAAGCTATTTACTCTCATTTTTGTTTCTTTTGTAACCAATGACTAACAAAATTAATGCAATAACTATAGCAATGAAATACTTAAGGTCTAAATTGCCTTGTTTTGCAACTGAACCTCCATTAGTCTTGTTCAACTCGTAGGCCTTGTCATCATCACCATGGGATGTTGAATTTCCCATAATTAATTGTTGATTAACATTACTTTCAATCAGGTTAGATTTGGCCTCAGAATGTATTGTATTGTTTTCATTACTTTCAATTGATTTTAATTTATCTGAATTTCTTAGAATATTTGAATTATTTAAATCATTTGAAACATGTTTGTTGGGATTATTTCCATTTTGATTGGATTCATGAGCTTTAAATTGACTTTTCAGATTGTTCATTGAATCATTTGGGAAAAAGTCTTTAATCAAATCGCCATATTTATCTAACAGATTCACATTTAGAATGCTGAACAGATTGGATTTGATTGTTGAAGAGACTCTGCTTCGGCTTGTCACATGGTTAGGGTCAATCACGGTTGAATCATTCGGATCTTCATCTCCCCAATCATTATCGTCGAATTTGGTATACAAATGATTAGCGTCTTTCCATTTGATAAATATCTCTTTGCCGTAAGGTGATGAATTGTTGGTGATTATGTTATTGTGGATATTTATCACGGTTTTTGCATCGTACATAGGTTGCTGTATGTAGAAAGACCCTCCTGTCTCTCCACCATCGTTATTGGTAATAATGGAATTTTCCAGATTTATATTTCCTGAAACCATAACTGCTCCACCGTTTGTTCCGGCAGTATTGTTCATGAAAATGCATCTGTTGATATGTGATTCGCCGGACCAGCTGTAATATGCTCCGCCCCATTCATCAGCATGATTGAACATGAAAATGCAGTCTTCAACATTTCCGAATCCGGAAACACTTACTCTTATTGCTCCGCCGTCTCTGTGTGCTGAATTATTGATGAAGACACAATTGTAAATGTAGGAATCCGCAAAGCAGGTTGTTACAGCTCCGCCGTCATGGCCCGCATGGTTGTTCATGAAAAATGAATTGTTCAACAGAAGATATCCTCTATGGGTTTCGTTTCCATAGTTTGAGATTCCTCCTGTATTTACGCTGGCGGTGTTATTTATGAAATAGCAATTGTCCACATATGCATGTCCTGTTTCCATGGAAATCGCTCCACCAAATCCCTCCACGTTTGCATTGATGAATGTCAAGTTTTTAAAGGTGACATGCACGCTATCATTTCTTATAAGAAAAATGCCTGACTTTTTTTCCCCATCGATGATAACATCAAGAGGATCTGCGTTTCCTTTTATCGTTAGATTTTTTGTTATTTCAAAATCGCTGATTTTGTAGGTTCCCTTTTCAAGCGTAATTATATCGTTATCATTGGCATCTGATAGCTCTTTAATTAACTTTGAAGATGAATCTACAGGGATTTCATCATTTTGAAGCTGATTTTCATCATATGAGGTCATATCAGTAGTTGAATTGGTAATATCTGTTGCATTTGCAGCAGAAATGCTCATCAAAATAATCATAATCAGCAGTATGAGATAATATCTTGCATTGATTGTTTTCACCTCCCTACTTTTTTTTAGAGAAACTATAGTTTTATTTATGAAAAATATGATATATAATTATTTTTATATCGATTTTTTCAAAATTTTAAAGATTTCATTAATTTTTAATTAAAATTTCATATGAATTCTTATTTGAACATATATTAGTTCCAAATCTATTTTTAATAGTTTGTTTATTATTTTATGATTGTTGTGATGTTTATTTTTATTTTAAAGAATTAATACTTTTTTTATCGTTATGAATTATTTTTCATATTTTTTTAATTTCTTTAAAAATCGTTAAAATAGTTATTAAAAGTTAAATAATTTTTATTTAATTATTTTTCATTTAAATATTTCTTTATTTTATTTATTAATATTAATATACTATTTTTTTTTTAAATTTAAATAATTTTTATTAAAATTTTTTATCATCGATAAACAACAAGATTTATATTACTTATCGATAAAAAATATTAAGTGACTAATATCTAATAAAAATGTTCAGATTAGGCATGATGATTTTTTTTATTTTTGAGGGCGACTCAAAATTAATTATTTTTTTTAAAAATTTTTTTGCATTAATTTTTATTATTTTTAGGTATTTTGTTTGTTGTTTTGGTGTATGAGTTCGTTTTGTATTGTTTCGTTGTATATT